>CAZOOU010000153.1:0-3874 GCA_964581495.1 uncultured Haloferacaceae archaeon | reverse complement strand
GTTGGTGAATCCCGCGGTGGACGTTGGCGTTGTAGCCGTAGTAGTACTCAACGATCGTGTCGACGACCTGTGTTGGTGTTTGGCTCGTCGCGGCGTTGTCCAGATACACCAGCGGTTCGGTGTCGCTTTCGCTCTCGCCGGGGGTTGTCACATCGCCGCCGACGTTGCGGTCGAGAATCGGGAAATCCGCCCGAATCGACTCCACATCGACTGGATAGGCGTCCTGCGTACTCATTGTGTTCCTGTAAGAGGTCGGGGGGTAACACGTCTTCGGTCTCTCGGTGCCGATGAAACCGAATACCGTTCCACCATCGCCAAAAGGTAGCCGTATCCGGTACTGTTCGACAGCGCGACAGCCCACTGCGAGCGGTACTGTTTTGGGTGGGGTTCCCGGGAGCCGAGTCGATTGTTTCGCAGAACGCGCCGTCTACTTGTATACCATGACGTGGCGAGCGCCTACAGCCACAGCAGTTGTGCGTGGTGTGTGCCGTCGACCTCGAGGACGCGCTCTTCGTCGATCAGGCCGGCCTCGATGGCGACCGCAACTGCCTCTCGACCGACGATGTTGGCAACATCCGCCCGCTGGAGGCCGTCGACGACGGCCGCATCGTCGGCCTCGGTGGCCTCCCTTCCGCCGTAAAACTCCTCGGTCACCTCCAGGGAAATGGGCTCGTCGACGTAGGTTTCGCCGAGACACTCGGCATCACAGACTGACACGAGCAGGCCCTCGGGCGTCTCGCGCTCGCGGAGCAGCATCGCCATTTAAAACTCCTCGCGGAGTTCCTCCTCGGCTGCTGCCCGAATTTCGTCGGCCTGTTCGATGGCTTGCTGGGCGGCTTCGGCCTCGCCGAGTTCTTCGAGTGCCATCGCCTTTTCTTCGAGAATGTCCGCGTTGCGCATTCCGAGACGGAGCGCGTTGTCGAACGCGTCGACGGCGTCCTCGTAGAGGCCACGCTCCGAGAGGAAAAAGCCGCGATTGTACCACGCTTGTGGGAAGCGCGGGTCGATCTCGACGGCGCGTTCGGCGTGTTCGAGCGCCTCTTCGGTGCGGCCGAACTCCCAGAGTGCGTAGGCGAGGTTGGTCTCAGCACTGGCGGCGTGTTCCGAATCGTCGTCGATTCGCAGGGCCTCCTGATAGGCCCCGATGGCCTGGTCGTACTCTTCGAGTTGGCCGTGGGCCGCTCCCTTGTTCACCCAGGCCTCCTGGGCGTCGAGCGAATCCTCGTCGGCAAACCGGGCGGCGCGCTCGAAGGCTTCGGTGGCCTCCTCGAAGCGGTTGATGCCCATATACGAGAGGCCGACCTCGATCAGTTCGCTTACCTCGACTTGGTCCGACGAGATGTTGTGTTCGTCCAGTATATCCGTCAGACTGTGTGAGTCGACCGGGTCGACCTGTGATGGATCGCCCTGCAACTCCTCTGGGTCGAGGGTAAACTCCGCATAGTCGTCGTCGACCCCCTGTCCCGATGAGAACTCGTGGGATCGCCGCTCGTTGTCGTCAGTCATACATGGGGTTGGACGCCATCTCGGGTAAGGGTTACGTCAGTCGATCAGCGGACCACCACGACCGAGACGGGCGCGCGCCGGGTTACCGTCTCGGCGACGTTGCCGATCAGGAGTCGTGCGGAAACATCCCGACCGTGGCTCCCCAGTATGACCAGATCGAAGTCGGCTGCGTGGTTGACGATTGCCCTGCTTGCCATCCCAAGTCGGACTGCGGTGTCGACCGGTTTGTCGAACTCGGCGGCGATCTCGTGGGCGCGCTCGAAGACGGGCTCGGCGAGTTCGGCGGCAGCCTGCCGTGGGTCGTCAGCCAGCGCGATACCGGTTGCTTCGCCCATATACGCCGTGGGGCCGCCGACAACGTGCAGGACGGTGATCTCGCTTTCGGGAAACTCCTCGCAGGCAAATCTGAGTGCCCGTTCGGCCATCTCCGAGCGGTCCATTGGAACCAAAAGGCGGTCGACCATACGAGTTGTACTCTCCAGATGCGTAAAAAGGAGGCTGCCCCGTTGGCTGTTCGGTCCACCGAGTCGCCCACGCCGTTCAGACGAACGGAAGCGCGAGAAAAAACCCGTATGAGAGCCCAAGCGAGACCGTCGGACCGATAATCCACATCGAGAGGTATTTGGCGACCGCTTGGGGGTTGAACAACTCGCCGGCGTCCAGTACTTCCGGGGGTTCGTCTTCGCCGATCTTTGGAATGTCCTCGGGTGTGTCGACCGTGATCGCACCCATCGGCATCTCGACGTCCGTGCCGCCGCGGATCACCTCGCTGACATCGCTGCCGGCAATCGGTCGGGTTGCTCGCCCCCATCCGAGACCGACAATCGTCATCACCGTCGACATAACGAGACTGATTGGAATGCCGATATACGAAAGAAACGTCGTAATTGAGGCCGCCGTCACCATCACCAACACCGCCGCGAGCAACGAGATCTCCGACAGCTCGCTGCCGACCGACTCCATTGTCCGCCGGGCGATGGTGAACCCACCGAGACCGATCGCGCCGGCGGCGATCAGAATGGCCGTATTCACTTCGAGCGCCGCGCTGCTGACCAGCGGCGCGACTGCGTTCGGGACGTTGCTCGCACCCGCGCTAAACGCCATATAACAGCCAACGACGAGCACGACAGCCGTCCCGACTACTTCGTCTCTGGTCGTGTTCGGGCCCAACGTCGGCCAGGGGATCGCCCCGCTGCGGTCGACTGTAAACAGCGGCCCCTCGGAGACCGCCATCCGAAACCGCCGGTCGAGATGTGGGTACAGATACCGGCCCATAATTCCGCCGACCCAAAAGCCGATGATGGGCGTGACAACCCACCACGAGACGATCCGTCCCATCGTCGACCAGTTGAGCGTGCCCGTCGCCAGCCCTAACCCCGCAATCGCGCCGACGGTCGTCATCGAGGTCGGCACCGGCACGCCGAAGACGTTGGCGATCAGGATGCCGAGGCCGATGAAAAACAGCACGGCGATGCCCGCCTCTAGGGTGATCGGCATCGTGATGATGTCGTCGCTCAGCGTTGCGATGACGTTGCGGCCGACCGTCCACCCACCCAGAAAGACGAAGCCGGTCATCAGTGTGGCCGCCGCGGTCTTGCTCAGCAGGCCAGCCCCAACCGCTGGCCCCCACGCGATACCGGTCGACGACCCCCCGATATTAAAGCCCACAAACATCGAAACCGCAACGCCGACAGCGAGGAGAATGAGAAAATCCATAGCGACTGTTCGTGCTGACCGCGTATAGTTGTTTTTTATAGGCTACTCAAATGCTATCAAAACTATTTCTGTATATTATAACACTGCCAGTAGTCCGTTGTGCCGGCTGGTCGCCAGCTGACAGAGCTGTTTTTGTCGATGGTAGATGCTAATATTGCCACTCTCTGTGGCGCGTCTCGTCGCTACCAGCGATGGTTGTGTCGGTTAGTACGCAATGTATCACGAAACCGCCTGTTCTGAGTCGTAGAGCATCAGTTTTGCCCAGCCCGCCGATGTCTGTTATGTGGTTGAATACCATACAAAAAGGCGGATGGTGTTGCTGGTTTTTAGCTGAAACCCCGAGTCTTGCGGCCAGACGTGCGATTATACGACACCAGTGTGTGCCACGATGTATGAGTGATCTGTATTCACGGCGTGGCGTGCTCGAACTCACCGCAGCCGGCTCGGCGGTCGGACTGGCCGGCTGTCTCGGTGGCGGCGGCGAAACGGTTCGGATCTCCGGCGGCGTCGGGCCGCTGCCAATGGTCGAAGTCTGGGCCGACATCTACGAGGACCAATCCGAGGCCAGCTTCGACATCTCCGGCGGCGGCACCGGTGTCGGCGTCTCGGATCTGTTCAACGAACAGGTCGACATCGCCATGATGGGCCGCGA
>CAZOOU010000152.1:0-3942 GCA_964581495.1 uncultured Haloferacaceae archaeon | reverse complement strand
GTACTTTTTCGTTTTTGAGGCAATCTCGGTGGCGATCTTTACGATCGAGTATCTCGGGCGAGTCTGGAGTGCGGTTGAGGCTGGCGAGCCCTACGACCGGCCGATTGTCGGTCGGCTCCGGTTTGCGAGTCGACCGCTGTTGGTGTTGGATCTGCTCGCCATCCTGCCGTTTTATATTATCGTGTTCGGTGGCGTGGCCGATCTGCGGTTTTTGCGCGCACTGCGGCTGATCCGGTTTCTCCGGCTGTTCCGGTTGGTCCGGTACAGCGAGTCGATGCAGGCGTTTGCCCAGGTGTTCTATCTCAAACGCGGCCAGCTCGTCGTGGCGATGACGGGCAATCTCATTCTGTTGGTCGTCGCCTCGTCGTTGATGTATTTCGCCGAACACGCCGCCCAACCGGAGGCGTTTCCGTCGATTCCCGGCACGATGTGGTGGGGGGTTGTCACACTCACCACCGTGGGGTACGGCGATGTCACGCCGATCACGCCGGGCGGCCAACTCATTGGGAGTGCGGTTGCGATTCTCGGCATCGGTCTGTTCGCGCTGCCGGCGTCGATTATGGCCTCGGGGTTTATCGAAGGCTCGTCGTACGAAACCGGCTTTTGTCCGGACTGTGGCCACGAACTCGACTGGGGCGAGGATATCACGAGCAGCGGGCCCGTGTACGCAGTGGGAGACCGCATCCGGATCGACATTACCCGCGAGAGCGCACTCGCCTACGAGTACCACGGCGTCCACGGGGCTGTCACTGCACACGATGTCGACAGCGACACGTTCGAGATCGAACTCGAAGGCGTCGACGAGACGATTACGGCGACATGGCGCGATCTTCGATCCCCGCTTGGTCCCCAAGAGTCGACGGCGGGAGCAGTCGCTCAGTAGCGGGTGAAAAATGGGGGAAAACTGCTGTGCTGTTTAAATAACGCGGTTCTGCAGGTAGTCGAGGTGTTTCGCGTTGTAGACGATCTTGATCTCGTCTGCGGCAGGGCTTCCGATACAGGTGAGTCGAACCATCTTCTCGTCGACTTCCTCATCGGAGAGGATCTGCTGCATATCCATGTCGATCTCGCCTTCTTTGACGATGGCAGCACAGTTTGCACAGGCACCCGCGCGACACGAGAAGGGCCAGTCGTAGCCTTGAGCCTCGGCGGCTTCAAGAATGTACTCGCCTTCGTTCACATCAAGCGAGCCGTAATCCTCTTCGCCGAGGTCGGCGTCTGCTGCGTTTTCGAAGAGATCGTCGTCGTCGATCTCCCAGCCTTCGTCGTCGAGTACCTCGTAGTTTAGGTAAGTTACCGTGGGCATCAGTTTGCGATTCGGTACCCATCCCATTAGAGTTTGCTGTTTCTACATTCGGATAGCTCAAACAGCAACGACTGTGTGAGTTCTTTTGGCCCCACCGCTGGAACAGGAGGTGAGTCGACGCCTCGTCGCACGAAACAGTCAAGAGGACACAACAGACACACATCCATAATGAGCGAGACAGTGGTGGCGGACTTCGTCGGCCGATTCCACACGGTGGATGTCGAGTCGGCCGAGCCCGTCTCCGGACGAATCCTGTTGAGCCACAAGCGACTGGTCCTCGCGACAGGAGATTTCAAAACGACGGTTCCGCTCTCGAAGGTGATCGACACCAACGTCGGGACGGTGCCGCCCGCACTCGCTGAGTTTTTCAGCGATACGATCACGATTGCGTACGCTGACGGCAACAGCAAGTACACCGCGATCATCGAGGGAAAAGGCAAAAACGTCGAACGGTTCAAAACGGTCTTTTTCAAAGTCCTCCTGAGCGGCCAGACCGTCGTCGTCAAACACCCGGCCAAACGCGGTGGTCGTGTCACCAACGCCGGGGATCGGAAAATGAAGCTCAAACTCAGCGAGGGAACCCTGCGACTCGAAGGAGCGGGCGAAAACTTCGAGATCGATCTGGGTTCCGTGACGAGCTTCAGCCGCGAAAAGCGGGATCTCGGCGGAAAAGTCAGACCCGCACTCGCGGTCGACCACGCCTCCGAAGGAACGACGCTCACCACGATCATCACGCTCCCGAACAACCGGAAGCTCAACCTCTTGGGACGATTCCTCAAACTCGAATACAGCGAGCTCATGGAGGAAATCGAGGATCTCTCGTTTACCGAAGAACAGATCGAGGCACTGGTCACCCTTTACAGTGCGGGTGGCCGTGCTCAGCTGCAGGATCTGTTGACCGGCGATGTCAACCAGACACAGGTTATTCTCGACCAGCTCCGTGACAAAGAGCTGATTCAGGACGTCGACACGGGAATGCAGCTTACCGCCAAAGGCCAGGCGGTCGTCTCCGAACATATCGAAGACGTCAACATGTGATCACAGCGGTGGGTCGGGCTACTCGGGTTTGAGTCCGCCACCTTCGACGCGCAAGATCGCCTCACCGTCGGCGAGGTTCGGCGCGTCGACCAGTCGAAACACACGTTTGGTTCCTTTCGAGTTTTTCAGATACACCCGCACCGTCGAGGCGTGGCCCAGAATGTTGCCACCGACCGGCTTGGTTGGATCGCCGAAATACGAGTCGGGGTTGCTCTGGACCTGGTTCATCACGACGACGGCGGCGTTGTGGAGGCTGCCGATCCGCAGCAGATCGTGAATGTGGCGGTTCAGCTTCTGCTGGCGCGGAGCCAACTCCCCGCGGCCGACGTACTCGGCGCGGAAGTGGGCCGTAAGCGAGTCGTACACCACGAGCCGGACCGGACGATCATCGTCTTCGTACTCGTCGGCGAGATCTGCCGTGTTTTGGGCCAACAGCATCTGGTGGTCCGAATTAAACGCGCGGGCGACATGGATATACTGCAGAAAGTCGTCGACCAGCGCCTCGATCGCCTCGTCGTCGTCGGGCGTGCCCTCGATCTCGCGGCGGTCGAGTTCGGCCTGCTGGATCTCGGGGTCGAGCCCGCGGACCATCTCGTCGATCCGTTCGGGGCGGAACGCGTCTTCGGTGTCGACCACTACGGCCCGACCTTCGAGGCCACCGTGTTCGCTGTCGAGTTGGACGTTGACGGCGAGCTGGTGGGTAAACTGGGATTTACCAACCCCAAAACCGCCGTACAGCTCGGTCATCGACTGGGTTTCGATCCCCCCACCAAGCAGGTCGTCGACCGCCGGCACGCCCGACGAGAGCTTGCCGATCTCGTTGCGGCGTTCTAAGACGGCCGAACCGCTTTCGAACCCACCGACATCAGCGGCCTCACGAGCCGCGTTGATGATGTCGGCTGCGGTTCCCTGACCGACGTCGACGGCGTCGGCCAGCTCACGGGGGCTCGAAACCGCCAGTCCGTTGTACGAATCGTAGCCTGCATCACTGAGTTTATCGGCGGTTGCCGGCCCGACGCCCGGCAGTCCCTCGATATCTGACTGTGTGGCCATTGTGCAGGCTACTCTCTGGAGGGATATAAAGTCGCGTTAACAGCAGAGCGAAAGTGAACCGGCCGGCGACGGACCGACCCGCTAATCGCACCGAACGCAACGGCTACCCGTGGCGAACCCCTACGACAGATAGCCGTGTCGACCGACTCATCGTCTACCCGAGAACCGACAGCCGACGACGGGCCAACCCCTCGATTGGGGTACGTCGCCCTGAACCGAACGCTCCGCGAAGACGACGTCCGAACGAATCGCGGGATGCAGAAAGCGACGTTCGAAACGCGAGGCCTCGCCTACGCGGGCGAGCTTGCCGAACAGAATATTCGCGGCCTCTTGCGCATCCTGGAGTGGAACGTCGACCACGACATCACCTTCTACCGCATCTCCTCGGATCTGATTCCGTGGTATAGCCAGTACGACCTCGACGAACTGCCCAACAGCGAGACCGTGTTCGAGCTGCTCGCCGACGTGGGTGAGTTCGCCGAAACCCACGACATCCGGCTCACCTTCCATCCGGACCATTTCGTCAAACTCGCCAGTCCCACCGA
>CAZOOU010000151.1:0-3948 GCA_964581495.1 uncultured Haloferacaceae archaeon | reverse complement strand
ACGGATCTGTCGACCACACACGTCTGTTTCATCTGTCCGTACATCTACGGCTACCTCAAACCGGGAAGCCGGAAAACGGTCGGCGGCGCCGAGCGCCAACAGCATCTCATCGCCACCCAGCTCCAGGAGGCGGGCGCTGCGGTGTCGTTTATTACGTTCGACGACGACGGCCAACGCCACGAGCAGATTGACGGCTTCGATGTCTGGAAAACGCTGCCGACGACCAACAGCGTGCGACGCGCACCGACTGTCGTTTATAACTTGCTCCAATCGATTCGGCGCGTCGACGCCGACGTCTACTACGTGCGGGGGAATCCGCCGCTCTGTATCCTCACGAGCTACTGCTGTGGGCTGGTCGGCAAGCCGTTTGTCTACTGTGTCGCCAACGACTCGAACATCGAGTTGGCCCGGCTCTCGAACCACCACAGCATGTTTCGGTACACCGTCCCAAAACTCGCCTACGTCGACGCCATCCGGCGGGCGGACGCGGTCGTTGCCCAGACGGAGTACCAACAGCAGCTACTCGACCGCGTGTTCGATATCGGGTCGCAGGTCGTCCCGAACGTCTACTCAATGCCGCCAGACGACGAGCTCGTGGCAGCCGTCGACCGCGAGTTCGTGCTGTGGGTCGGCAGTCTCGATCCGGACCAAAAAAAGCCGATGCGATTCGTGCGCTTGGCCGAGCAGCTGCCGGAGATCGAGTTCGTCATGATCGGCTGGACGCCGGACGCGGCGTTTCGAACCGAGATCCGCGAGCGAGCCGACACCCTGTCGAATCTCCGGTTCGAGGGCTTTGTCCCGCCCGACGAGATCGACCGCTACTACCGGCGGGCGGCGCTGTTTGTCAACACCTCCGACTACGAGGGATTTCCGAACACGTTTCTGGAGGCCTGGCGGTTCGCCGTCCCGGTCGTCTCGCTGCACCATACGCTCGACGGGCTGCTGTCGGCGGGCGAGGTCGGTCTCCACGCTGGCTCGGTCGAGACACTCGTCGACCAGGTCGAACAGCTCGCCGGCGACCCCGAACGCGCCGCAACGTTGGGCCGAAACGGCCGGGAGTATCTCCGCGAGCACTACTCGGTTGCTGTCGCCCGTGAGACGTACACCGAGCTGTTCGCCGCAGTCAGCAGCTGAGGCCCCTCCGAGAACACGATGATTGATCACGTCGACAACGCACTGCGAACCACACAGAACGCGATTGTTGGACGCCACCCAGCCGGTGATCGGCTCATCGAGGAGCTGACACGGACGTACGCGCTGTCGTGGATCTACGCCCGGATGGCCAGAACGCGACTTGGCCACGCCGCACCGATCGATCCAGGACGGCTGTTGTGGGTCGATCCCGATGCGATTCAACGGACTGTGTCCTGGACCGAAATCTCAGCTGACCGGAAGGGCGCGGAACACCCCCGGTTCCAGGCGCCGAACTATCGGCTGGCGGGTCAGGTGTTCGGCGGCGACTGGGACCGCCGCGAGGCGTGGTTCGAGCAGTCGACGATTTTCCAGTCGTTCGTCGCGCATTTCGAGCGCGGCGTGCCGTGGGAGCAGACGGCGCTTTATGAAGAGTCGAGGGATGCGATCAGCGCGGGCGCGACGCTCTGGGGGTGTGAGACGCCCGACGCGTTCGACAGGCGGTGCGCTGAACTCGACCGGCTGTACGACCGGATCGCCGACGGCTACAAAACCCAGACCGAACTCCGTACTCCCGCCCATCCGATTTCGGCCGTCGACCGACTGTATCGAGCGGTCTGGGGCGAGATCGCCGTCAGCATCGGCCGGGACGGCGAATGGGTGTTCGTCGACGGGCGCAACCGGCTGGCGATCGCCAAACTTCAGGGGATAGCGGCCGTGCCGGTCGTGGTGTTGGTTCGGCACAGCGAGTGGCAGCAACTTCGGAACAGGGTTGCTCGCGGGGCGGTCGAGCCCGCGGGGCTGCCGGACGCTGTGCGGACGCATCCCGACCTCGAACAGCTGTATTGAAGCCACGCGGCTACCAGCTACTGTCGCCGCTGTTTCGGTTTGCGGGACTATACTGGAATACTGACGGTGAATACCACTATGCTCCCCGACGACAACAGTAGTTGGTATATGAGCGTTCGACTGCGAACCGACTCGCGGCTCTGGCTTTCTCTCGGCTTTGGGATGATCGCTGTGGCGGTTGTAGTGGCGTATCTGACCCCTGCAACCGGCTACGAGCTGTCGATTTATGCGTCGACACCGCTGGCGTTTTGGGTCGGGACTATGGGTGCGCTTGGCCTTTCTGTCTGGCTCGTGTTTTCAAAACTCGACGGCCCCACCCGGTCGCTCGGCGTGCTGTTGGGCGGGCTGTCGATGCTCACCATCATCTCGACGCCAATTATTCGCGGCTACCACTACATGGGAACCACCGATTCGCTGAGCCACCTCGGCACGACCAGAGACATCAATCAGGGGACGTTCGATCTCGTCGCCAACCGTTACCCCGCCGTCCACACGCTGGGCTCGATGGTCACTGATATGACGGGTGCCGAACTGGAACACAGCCTCCTGGTCGTCGTCGTCGCTTTCATGCTCTGTTTTATCGTCTTCATCCCGCTGGTTATCCGAGCGTTGACGAACGATTCACGGCTCGCCTACGTCGGGCTGTTTGCGGGGCTCCTGTTCCTGCCGTTGAACCACATTAGCCCGTCGACGTACATTCATCCGACCAGCCAGGCACTGATGTACGCGCCGGTGATCCTGTTTTCGTTCGTGTTGGTTTATAAGGCCAACAGCCACAGCTACTCGGTGCTGTTTATGTTGGTGTCGACGATGTTCGTCATGCTCCACCTCCAGCAGGCGGCGAACTTCGTTGTCTTTTTCGGGACAATCGCGGCTCTCCAGGTCGCGTATTCGATACACACCGGCCAGCGGTCGCCGACCGGCCGCAAGCCAATCTACTCGCTTGTCTTCGTTTTCGGGCTGTTGTTTTGGCTCTGGGTCCAGCGCATCGAGGCGTTTTGGACCGCCGTCGCCGACACGATCGCCGTCCCGTTTACCGAGACGACGCCCGCAGAGACGACGGCCACCAGAAGCGTCTCGCTGGACGCTGTCGGCGGCAGCCTCCCCGAAGTCTTCGTCAAGGTGTTTTCGGTGCAGCTGCTGTTTTCGATCTTCGCGGCGATTCTCATGGCTGCGGTCGTCCTCCGGGTGGCTGGCGTTCCGCTGTTTGGATCCGTCCAGCGGGTGCTCACGACGAACTCGTCGACCGAGCGAACGCTGTTGGCCTACTTTACTGGCGGGTTCGTGGCCATCTTTGGGGTGTTCGGAGCCTATCTGGTCGGCGGAATCTCCGATCAGTACTTCCGGCACATCGGCACGATCATGGTGCTCGTGACGATTCTGGGGACGATCGCCGTCGGCAGACTCCTTCTCTCCGTTGGCCGCCGCACATCGAGCCGCACTGCCCGTCTCGGCGCCACTGGGCTGCTCGTTGTCGTGCTGCTGGTGAGCTTTCCGGTCGTCTTTAGCTCGCCGTACTTCTATGTCCCCTCTGATCAGGTGACCGAACAACAGATGCAGGGGTACGAAACGACGTTCGACCACCAAGCACCCGGCGTGCTTTTCAGTGAGGTCCGCTCGTCGACGAGTCGGTACGGCAACGCGATCCAGGGCCGGTCGATCCCCGAGGAGGCCTACTACGCCGAAAACGGTGAGGAGGAGGGAGCCCCGGATCACTTTGCGAATCAGTCGTTGCGAACAGCGTACGACCAGCGGACGTATCTCCCGGTGACCGAAGCCGACCGGATACGCGATCCGATTCTCTGGCAGGGCTTTCGGTTCAGTCACGATGATTTCCGCTATCTCGACGCTGAGCCGGGAATCAACAAGGTCCAGTCGAACGGGGGCTACGATCTGTATCTCGTCGAACCGGCCGACGACAGTGACCTGGATGGCACTGACTGGGACGGCACTGCTGTCGCGTCGACC
>CAZOOU010000150.1:0-3972 GCA_964581495.1 uncultured Haloferacaceae archaeon | reverse complement strand
CGCGACCGACGGATTAAGAGTCCGTCGCTCTGCCAAACTGAGCTACCAGCCCTCACCTGTTCGTACCCGGCAGGCCCTAAAAGGCGTTTCCTTCTGTGGGCGGTCGACAATCAGTCGGCCAGCTGGCTTTCTTCCCACGCCCGTCGCTCGTCGATTGCCTCGGTTGCCGTCTCAGTGAGTGTGTACAGATTGGTTCGCCTGTCCTTTTGGCTTTTTTCGACATAGCCTTTCTCGACGAGCGTATCGAGATTCGGATACAGTCGACCGTGATTGACGTCTTCGGCACGGTACTCTTGGAGGGACTCTTTGATTGCTAACCCGTAGGGCTCGTCGGTCCCACTGATTGTGTACAGTAGATCCCGCTGGAACCCTGTAAGATCATACATCAACTGTACATTCGTGCCAGGGTATATAACAGTAATTGATAATTCTTATTCTGATGAGAAACAGAATTATAAAACAACATAGATATTCACGGAATACTGTCTATATGGTCGATGACAGAATCGTGTATCGATACCTCGAAAACAAACACAGTTTTACCTGCTGGGTCGTGAGACGTGGGTAATGCCACCCAGCGCGGATGTCTGTGTCCTCCTGCCGACGCTCAACGAGTCGGCGACGATCGTCGAGGTCATCGACTCGTACCAGGAGGTCGGCTTCGAGAATATTCTCGTTGTCGACGGCGGCTCTGCGGACGATACCCGCGAGCTCGCCCGCGAGGCCGGCGCGCGTGTGATGACACAGTCAGACTCCGGCAAGGGCCAAGCCATCCGCGAAGCCGTCGCACAGATCGACGCCGAGTACGTGCTGATGGTCGATGCGGATCTAACCTATCGGGCTGCCGACGCCGAACGGATGCTCGAACCCCTACTCGTCGGCGACTTCGAGCACGTTATCGGCAACCGGTTTGCGAAGATGGAACCCGGCGCGATGACCCGACTCAACAAGCTCGGCAACAAGATCATCAATCGTGGCTTTACGTTCATCCACGGCGAGAACTACCGGGACATCCTCTCGGGGTACCGCGCGTTTCGGACCGACTCGTTCGCCCAACTGGCGCTGTCGGCCGATGGGTTCGGTATCGAAACCGAAATGGCCGTCGAGTGTGCGAAAAACGAGATCAAAACCGAGGTCGTCCCGGTCACCTACCGCCCGCGGCCCGACGGCTCGACGACAAACCTCCACCCGATCAAAGACGGCGGCATCATCTTTCTGGAGCTGTACCGAAAAGCCAAAACCAGCAATCCGCTGTTTTATTTCGGTAGTGTCGGCCTTCTTTCGACACTCGCGGGAGTGGGAATGGCCGCGTTCGTTATCTTCCGTTGGATCGTCGACGGTGTCGGCCACGAGATTGTTGCCGTCGGCGCGACCGCAGCGACGCTGTTTGGAGTTCAACTCCTGATGTTCGGCGTACTCGCGGACCTCATGTTGTCGTTGCATCGCGAACAGGTCAGTCGAATCGATCGACTCGAAGCTGAAAACTTCGCGGTCGACGGCGAGTCGACCGAATCAGTATCGGACGACTCACTCTCGGTGGATGCTGAGTCGTCGACCGACCCTACTTCGGCGGATACAGACTCGTCGACCGACCGTCGTCCGGCGGAGCCAGCGAAACAGCCAGAGTAATTAAAACGGCAACAGCGTTCGCAGGCGGCCGATGAAACTCTCGCCGGCCTTTTTTCGGTGTTCTTCGAACACTGGATGCAGTAGTTCCAGTAGTTCGGATTCGTTTTCGAACTCGTCTCGTGGCAGTGCGTCGAGTGCAGTTTGTAACTCCACCGTGTTGCCCGATCCGTCGACCGGAATCGCCGTCTCGTCGACTGTGGCAACCAGCTGCTGGCCCGTGGTCGGAAACTCGACGCCTGCCGCCTCGATTCGAGCCGACAGTGCAGCGATGCCGAACTCGATGACTTCGGGCTCCGATGTCTCGTTTTGCGGCGGTCTCGCTCCCATTGTCGGCTGTTCGGACCCAACTCGTAAAAAGCCAATCACACTGCCCGATCAATGAATGGTTTATTTTGCCTGCTGGCCGTGGAGTCAGTATGACCGAGTATACGACGGTTTCGATCCCCAAAGAACTCGCCGAGCGAGTCGACGAAACTATCGAGGGTACGAGCTTTACGTCGACGAGCGATCTCGTCCGGTTTCTGCTCCGGAGTATCGTCGTCCAACACCAGGCCGAAGGAAAGCTGACCGAAGCCCAGTTCGCCGAGATCACCGACCAACTCCGCGATCTGGGCTATCTGGAGTAATCGTATATAAGTAGGCGTCGACTACTACGCCGTCGATGTCGACTACTCGATGGATTCGACCGGTGGCTCGGCATCCAACTGCTCGAACGCAAGCCGCCGGCCGCTGCGGTCGTAGGCACTGACTGTCTCGCTGTCCCACGGCGGTACCGCAACCAACACGACACCCGCCAGATCGTCGCGCTTGGTGATCCCGTCGGGTCCCGAAGGATGAGAGACAAATCGAGCGTGGGCACCGCCGGCTGGTGTCCCCAGGTCAACGCCAAAGACGGCATTGACCGAGCCGGCGGCGTCCGGCATATAAAAATGGGTGAGCACCGGCGTTTCGGGGTCCAGCCCGTTGAGAGTACTGTCGATGCCGTCTAGCTCGCCGGCTGGGGTGGCAGCCAGCGGGACGTTGGCCTGCTGTGGCTCGCGGTCGACGGCGAACTCAATGAGAACCTCGATGAGGTCTTCGGTGGCATACACCGTCATCTATGAGGTGAGGAACTGTTTGGCGGTTTTGCCGTACAGCGACAGCGCGGTTTTTTTCGAGCCATCGAGTGCGTCCTCGAGTGCGGCGGCTGCGTCGTCGAGCACGCCCGCGCCGTGGCCGACAAGCACCCGTTCGGGGCTGAATCGACCGAGTGTCTCGCGTGGAGGTATCACTCGCAGCATCGGATGGACGCCAAGCCGCTCGCGGCCGACGGTGAAGTAGTCGGCCGTCCCTACCGATTCGGGGACGACGAGCGTGCCGGTGTCGGGATTGTAGAGGCCTGCTTCCTGCCATGGTGGCACCGAGGAGTTGCGGATCTCGAACAGTTCGTAGCCAGTGTCGCCGAGTTCGCCGTCGACGCGCTCTATTGGGGCATCGATCTTCGAGCCCACGCCGCTCATCCAGCGTGGGATATGCACCGACACGTCGTGCCGGCGGGCGATGGCGGCCGCATCCCGCTTGTGGCGATCCAGACAGACGACGACACCAGCCACCTCGCCGAACTCGGCCAGTAGCTCGTCGAGATCGTCGGCGTCGACCGGGTCGACGAGCCACAGTCCCGCTGTTGTGTCGAGCGCGTGGCTCGCTCGTTGCATGGTTTCGTTAGGGTAGGCAATCCAGCCGACGCCCTCATCGAACCGGTCTATTTCGGCGAGAGTCGTCGACCCGTCTTCTTTCATCGGCATACCCGATAGAGGGGCCGAGCGGGCTTAAAAACCGGGTTGTGGCGTGGCCTACAGCCGGTCGGTGTTGATCTGGATCTCCGGCGGGGTGACGACGAGGAATTTTCTGAAGTGCATGAGCTCGCCGCCCATATCCTTGATTTCGCGGGCGAAGCCAGCAGCGAGCTTGTTGAGGTCGCCCTCGACTGACAACACGAGGACGTTCCCCTGAGTGACGGCCTGTATCCACTCGTCTGCGGGTGTCTCGCCGTTGAGGACACCGAGGACTACTTGATCGCTTGGCAGATCACCCAGTTCCGCCTCTGCATCACGGAGGTCGAGATCGAAGTCGGTCATACTCGGAGGTTGGCAGCCGTAACGAAAAGCGTTCGGACACGATGACAAGTCACTGACAGCCAGCACGGCCGGTCATCGAGCCGCAAACGGGCAGTAGGTTCTGACTAACCAGGGCGTCGACGGCAGTATTGACTCCCTACTGAGGGTGTTGACAACCAGTCGTCGCCGACGTCCATCCCCTCGTCGACGGCCGTCACCCATCCGCAGAAGCGGTGGTTTTATATGT
>CAZOOU010000149.1:0-3988 GCA_964581495.1 uncultured Haloferacaceae archaeon | reverse complement strand
GAGGCTACATCGAGAGCGATCCACCGCGGCCGACGATGCTGGCGCGGGCGGTCGTCGAGGCCGCCGAGGATTTCGCCGACCAGATCGTGAGCGAGGAGATGACCGCCCAGCTGGAGGCCGACATGCAGGCGATTGCGGCCGGCGAGAAAAACTACAGCGAGGTGACCGCCGAATCAAAGGAGATGCTCCAGCGAGTGTTCGACGAACTCATCGAGTCGCGGGAGGAAGTCGGCGACCATATCCAAAAATCACTGAAAGCCGACAAAACACTCGGTCCGTGTCCGGAGTGTGGCGACGACCTGCTTGTTCGCAAGAGTCGACACGGCTCGTACTTCGTCGGTTGTGACGGCTATCCTGACTGCACGTACACCCTGCCGTTGCCGTCGACCGGCAAACCGCTGATTCTCGAAGACGAGTGTGACGAACACGGGCTCCGCGAAGTCAAAATGCTGGCGGGTCGCAAAACGTTCACCCACGGCTGTCCGCAGTGCAAAGCCGACGAAGCCGACGACGAAGAAGACCTCGTCATTGGAACGTGTCCTGACTGCGGTGACGAACACGACGGCGAGCTGGCGATCAAACGCCTCCGCAACGGCTCGCGGCTCGTTGGCTGTACGCAGTATCCCGACTGTGAGTACTCGCTGCCGCTGCCACGCCGTGGCGAACTCGAAGTAACTGACGAACGATGTGAGGAACACGCGCTCCCCGAACTCGTGATCGACAACGGCGGCGACGAGCCGTGGGAGCTGGGCTGTCCGATCTGTAACTACCGGGAGTATCAGGCCGAACAGAACGGCTCGGAGCTCGAAACCGTCTCGGGAATCGGCGAAAAAACGGCCGAGAAACTGAAAACAGCGGGCGTCGACGATGTTTCGGCGCTCAAAGAGGCGGATCCCGACACGCTGGCCGATGAGGTCGACGGTGTCGGCCCCGATACGGTTCGGAACTGGCAGGCAAACGCCGATTAACTATCGAGCGCGGAGGGTTAGTCACTGCCTACGGCTCGTGGGCGTGGGCCTGAAGTTCGTCGACTGTCACCTCGTCGAGCACGCCCTCGGTTGTTGCTTCCAAGACGACCGGCGGCGCGTTGCCGGCCTCGCGGGCTTCGAGCCAGCGCGGCAGACAGACACACCACCGATCGCCGGGGTGGAGTCCAGGAAACTCGTATTCGGGTCGGGGTGTGATCAGATCGTTGCCCTGCTCGCGGCTGTATTCGAGGAACTCTTGGGTCATCACCGCACAGACTTCGTGTCGACCCGGATCGCGGTCGAGGTGTCGACAGTGGCCATCGCGTAGAAATCCGGTTTCCGGCACCGTACTGCAGGGTTCGAGCGGCTCGCCCAACACGTTGTGTTCGTCGGTCGGCATAGTTCAGTATTCGAAGGCGGGCGTATAGCTATTGGGTCAAAAAGCGCATGGCGGCGACTGCCCAAACGTCGCCCCGTGGGTGCCGTACTGGTCCAGCGAGAGGTATTACAGTCGACCGCTCCGATGCCCCCACAGAGAGTCGGTCGATCCGGCGTTGCTCGGCCGCAGTCTGCGGTACGAGCAGCATGGCAGCAATCGGCCGAACCTAGCTGCGGCGCGTCGTCCCCCAACGACAGCGCGGCGGGCCCGTTCCCCCGAACGGGTGTCGGTCCGATCCGTGCCTGCGTCAACGGTGACTGGTGTCACTCGTTGTCGTGGCGACAGCCAACTGGCCGTCTACTGCCACATTTCTCAGCACGCCCTCCGTCAGTAAAGCTATCACTACTATTCATACTGAGTCGGTTTCGTGTCGACTCTATGTATCTAGAGTCTCTGTCGCTCGTTCCTCGAACAACAGCGTTAGCAGCGTCCTGAGCGCGGCTCGGAGATGGTAATTAAACGTTGGCTGTGAGATGCCGAGCGAGGCTCCGACCTCGGTGCCGGTACTCGCCCGCGGTGAGTCGAAGTATCGGGCAAAGTAGGCAGTGCGTAACGTCTCTTCTTGTCGGTCGGTAAGCTGGTCGAGCAGCTGCATCTGAAACGTCTCGCGGGTCTGTAGTCGGTACTCGCGGTCCTGCCGGGAGACGATGCTTGCCGACGGATAGTCCGTTTTGAGTCGTTCCATGAACAGCCGAACGCTCGTCGACTGCGGCAACGTCACTACTGCCTGCTGGTGGTCGCCGTCGGCTTCGATTGCGGTTGGGATCGCCCCGCAGTCGACGATTGCTGTCGCCAGCAAATCGCCCGACACCGACGCCTCGTACAGTGTTGTTCCGTCCTGTTCGGTAATCGCTCGCAGGCTATCTATCGAACACAGCTCGGCGGCCGCCGCCTCGACGGCCTCCGGTAGAACATCTCGCACCGAAAAGTACAGCAGCGATCGGGTTTCTTGCTGGGGGACAACCCCCTCAAAGCTGAGCTCTGTGCCGAGACGGCTGGCCAGCCGCCCGAGCGGATCGTGGTCGCTGGTGATGTCGACTTCGAGTTCGGTTCGGTGGTCGGCCAACAGCCCCTGTTTGGTCTCCGTACAGGCGATCACATAGGCGATAATTCGGCCGAAGTTAGCCAACACTGCCTGTGTGTGTTCGTCGAACGCCGCCGGTCTGTCGGCGTACACCGACAGCACACCGTAGGTGATCTCGTTGTGCGTCAGTGGGACACTCAGCAGGGACTGGTAGCCGCGGGACAACGCCTCCTTTCGCCACGGCTCTTGCTGCCAGTTTCGGGATATTTGCTCGACTGAGATGGGTGTGTTCGACGCGAGCGCGCGAGCGGTCGGTTCGTCGACCGGGTCGCTTCGGTCGGTTTCGCTCAGCTGTTGTTCGAGCCAGCCGAGATACCCACCCTCGTGGCCCGCCGAAGCGCGCGGCGAGATGGGCTCGCCCCGGCCTTTGGCGGTGCCGATCCAGGCGAAGCTGTACTGCTCGAAGTCGGTCAGAATCGAACAGACGACAGCCTCGATTTCCTCGCGGCTCTGGGCCGAAAACAGCTCGGCGCTGAACGCGTCGACCAACTCGTTCGTCTGCCGTAGCGCCTCTAGCTCGGCGGTCTGTTCGGCCAGTGTTTGGCGGTGGGCCTGCGACTGGTGATCCGCGGCGAGTCGGCCGAACGCGGCGGCCACCGTCGCGCCGAGAAGTTCGGCCACTGTCAGCGTCTGGTCGCTCGTCGTGCCGGTGTCGGTGTCGCCGACGAACAGCACGCCGTGGTCGCTGAGTGGGATGAACATCGCCCGCCGGTAGGGGGTTTCTGGGTCGTACACCTCCGGGAGTTCGGGTAAATCCTCGGTCGCAATGAGTTCGGACTCGAAGTAGGCTCGCCCGGCGATGCTGGTGGCGTCAGCGGCTATCGGTAGCAGCTCTGGAAGCTTCGGTTCGGCCGAGTGGGTGTGAGCCACCAGCCGGAAGGCGTTGGTGTCGTCGTCATACTGGAGCACGATGGCATCCTCGAACGCAAGCACTGAGGCGGCGGCCTCGGCTGCAATCTCAGCGATCGCCTGGGTCGACCGGGCCGACAGCAGATCGTGGGCCGCCTCGTACAGCCCCGTGAACATCGCTTCGGTCTGCTTTCGGTAGCTGAGGTCGCGGACGACACCGACCGTCCCAATCTCATCGTCCAGCTGGATCGGGGTCATCCAGGTTTCGGCCGGCACTCGCTCGCCGGATTTCACATTGATCTCACCGGAAAGGATCGCTGCCTCGCTGTTGCCAGCAAACAGTTGCTCTCGGCGGTCGTGTGCGATCTCCATTTCCTCGGGATCGGTGACGAGCCGGGCGTTCCGTCCCAGCAACTCGTCTTCGGTATACCCGACTAACTCGGTGAATGCCTCGTTGACAAACAAAAAATTGAATGCAGAATCCAGAATACAGACGCCGTCCCGAACCGACTCGAGGATGATTCTGCACGGTTCGATTTTTCGATCCGATAGGTCGCTCGAGCCCGCCCACGCAGCCTCCTTTTCGGTCGACCCGCTGGCTGCGGTGTCGTGCTCGACGGCCGCCCGAATGCGGGCAGCCAACAGCCT
>CAZOOU010000148.1:1174-3989 GCA_964581495.1 uncultured Haloferacaceae archaeon | reverse complement strand
ACCTGCACACGCATGAGCTGACGGAGTGCGCGTTCGTCGGCATCAAGGTCGATGAGCCGTTTGTGGACGCGCATCTCCCAGTGCTCCCACGTTGCAGTCCCTTCGCCGTCTGGCGACTTCCGGGAGGGAATCTCCAGGGTCTTGGTTGGCAGTGGGATCGGGCCACTCAGCGTGACGCCGGTCTTTTCTGCGATCTCCCGAACATCGTCACAGATGTTGTCGAGATCCTCGGGGTGTGTGCCAGCGAGGCGGACGCGTGCTTGCTGCATTTATCGCTCGTTGACTTCGAGCACTTTGCCAGCGGCGATGGTCTGACCCATGTCACGGACAGCGAAGCTGCCGAGCTCTGGGATCTCGCCGGATGGCTCAATGCTGAGTGGTTTCTGTGGTCGAACGGTCACGATAGCGGCGTCACCCGACTTGATGAAGTCAGGGTTCTCTTCGGCGACCTCACCCGTGGCGGGGTCGAGCTTCTGATCGATCGACTCGATCGTACAGGCGACCTGTGCGGTGTGGGCGTGGAAGACCGGGGTGTACCCCGACGTGATCACGCTTGGGTGCTGCATGACGACGAGCTGGGCCTGGAAGGTCTCGGCGACCTTTGGTGGGTCGTCGGCTGGGCCACAGACGTCACCGCGGCGGATGTCGTCCTTGCCAATGCCACGAACGTTGAACCCGACGTTGTCACCGGGGCCAGCGCTTGGGACTTCCTCGTGGTGCATCTCGACGGTTTTGACCTCGCCGCCGACATCGGATGGCTGGAACGAGACGTTGTTGCCTGCTTCCAGCGTTCCGGTCTCGATACGTCCAACAGGGACGGTACCGATACCCGAAATGGTGTAAACGTCCTGAATTGGGAGTCGGAGCGGCGCGTCTGTTGGCGGCTCGACTTCCGGCAGGTCGTTGAGTGCTTCGAGGAGGGTGTGACCGTCGTACCAGTCAGTCTCATCGGAGCGCTCGGAGATGTTGTCGCCCTCGAACGCCGAGATCGGGATGAACTCAGCGTCGTCGGTGTCGAACCGAACCTGCTTGAGGAGTTTCGTGACTTCCTCTTTGACGTCTTCGTAGCTGGATTCCTTGTAGTCGACAAGGTCCATCTTGTTGACGCCGATGATGAGCTCGTTGATACCGAGCGTTCGGGCCAGGAAGACGTGCTCGCGGGTCTGCGGAGCGACACCGTCGTCTGCTGCGACGACGAGCACCGCGTTGTCAGCCTGCGAGGCACCGGTGATCATGTTTTTGACGAAGTCCCGGTGGCCTGGACAGTCTACAATCGTGAAGTAGTATTTGTCCGTGTCGAACTCCTGGTGGGCGATGTCGATGGTGACACCACGCTCTCGCTCCTCTGCGAGGTTGTCCATCACGTAGGCGAACTCGAATCCACCCTTGCCTTTCTCTTCGGCTTCTTCTTTGTGCTGTTCAATCACGTGCTCGGGGACGGAGCCTGTCTCGTACAGGAGTCGTCCGACGAGTGTGCTTTTGCCGTGGTCGACGTGGCCAATGATGGCCAAGTTCTGGTGCGGTTTCTCACTCATGGTAAGTAACGCGCTAAGGCGCTCTGTGGGGAGTCTTTTGACTGATTCCCGTAAAACCATTTCGATACGTCTCCCCAACCATACCCGCGCCGTCTGGCGGTTTATGCGAGCAAGTGACACACACGACGCCAGTATCTCGCCGCCGAAGCTCGGTGGCGCTCCACAGCCCCATTTTTATCCCTCCGTGAATGAACCAGTTGTAATGAAGTCCGGTCGACCACCAACTCGTCTCGTCGCGCTCGTCTGCTGTATTGCCCTCCTGTCGGTGGCTGCCGGGACGATTGCAGCCGGCGCGGACACCGGAACCACCCAGCCGTCGATTGTCGACACTGACGGATCGACTTCCGCCGTCGATACGGAAGCGACCGCCGACCTCGCCGCCGACTCGCTTTTCGCCACCCAAGAGGAGGTCGACACCGACCGCATCCGCATCGACATCGCTCTCCAGACGGACGGCTCAGCCAGTTGGACGATCGAGTTCTGGAGCGTTCTGGATGACGACGACAGCACTGCGGCGTTCGACTCGCTGGCCGACGATATCGCGTCCGACCCCGACAGCTACACTGCAGACTTTTCGGATCGGATCGACGACACAGTCGACACCGCCAGTCAGTCGACCGACCGCGAGATGTCGACCGATGCGTTCAGCGTCGAAACCGACCGCCAGTCACTGGGCCGGGAGTACGGCATCGTCCGCTACACCTTCGAGTGGACCGGCTTCGCGCAGGTCGACGGTGAGACGCTCCGGGCCGGCGACGCTATTGATGGGCTGTTTCTCGATGACGGCAGCCGCCTGCTGGTGAGTTGGCCCGACGACTACGAACTCCAGTCGGTGACCCCTGAGCCGGACGACGAGCGCGCCAACGCGGTGATCTGGCGCGGCGACAGCACCGAGTTCCTCTCCGGCGAGCCCCGGCTTGCTGTCGGCCCCGCAACACTGGGTGTCGGTTCCGGGACACTGGCAGTCTCACTGGTTGCGCTGGCTCTCCTTCTCGGTGGGGCCGGCTGGCTGCTCCGCCGTCGGTCGACCGACGGAACCGACGGCACCGACGAGGCCACCGACTCGATAGCAGCAACTGGCTCGACTGCAGAGTCGACTGAGCCAGCCAGCGAGGCCGACGCGTCGCCCGCCCCGGAGCAACCGGTCGACAGCTCGCCCGGTTCCGAGCCTGACTCAGAGCCCACCTCCGACCCAGCCGCTGGATCGCACGCCGAGCCCGACTCCGAGCTGTTGAGCAACGAAGAACAGGTGCTGCAACTGCTCGAATCGAACGGCGGCC
>CAZOOU010000148.1:0-1074 GCA_964581495.1 uncultured Haloferacaceae archaeon | reverse complement strand
GAGCTGTTGAGCAACGAAGAACAGGTGCTGCAACTGCTCGAATCGAACGGCGGCCGAATGAAACAACAGACCGTTGTCCAAGAACTCGGCTGGACCGACGCCAAAACAAGCAAAGTCGTCAGCAAACTCCGCGACGATGAGGAAATCGAATCGTTCCGGATCGGCCGCGAAAACGTTCTGCGGGTGCTCGACGAGGACAGCGAGGGGACGAGCTTATGAGTCGGTCGCCTTATGACTCGCTCCGTTTACTGGGGCCAACAGCCGGTTTCAGCGCCGAAACCGGGGATAAATCGGCGAAACTAATCGAAATCCGTCGACAGTATCTACAGTCTATAATGGGTTGGCTACCAAACCAAGAGACAAGATGAAACGAATCGGGACACTGCTGATGGCGATGGCGGTTGTGGCCGCACTGCTGGCGATCCCCCTCGGCGTCAGCGCGGCGACCAGCGACCACGACGATGAGCCAGCTACCGCTGGCGAACAACTCGGCGGCGTCCTCGGCGTCCAGGGCGCGGCACTCAATGGCGATCTGTCGGATCGGACGTTCGGCCAGAAGATCGCTAACGCCGACAGTGACGAAACGAGAGCCGATCTCATCGCCGACCGAATGACTGAAATCGAAGACCGAATCGGCGACCACGAAGATAGACTCGCCGATCTGGACGCCAAGCGCGAGGCCGGTGAGATCAGTGAGGGCCGCTACAAAGCCCAGGTGGCCACCCTTGAGGCCGAACGAGCCAACACCGAGCGGAAAGCCGACCGAGCCGGTGAGGCTGCCCGTGGGCTGCCTGACGGCGTGCTCGTCGACCGGGGCATCGACGTCGACCGAATCGACGAGCTCCGAACAACCGCCAGCGAACTCGGCGGTCCCGCAACGGGCGAGGCCGCCCGTGAGATCGCCGGCACAAACGTCTCAGAATCCATTGCGGGCGACCGTGGCGAGCGCCCCGGTGCCGATCGGTCGACAGCCGACCGTGAGAGCGATAACCAGGAACAGCGAGATCGAACCGACAACACCCATCAGAGTAGCGCAACCGACGATGCCAACGGAGACGACAACACCGCAGACGA
>CAZOOU010000147.1:0-4023 GCA_964581495.1 uncultured Haloferacaceae archaeon | reverse complement strand
CACAACAACACGGTTGTGACGACGCTGACCGTCCCCGATGAGGTGACGTTCGATACTGCGCTATCGGTTCAGACGACCTACGACGCCAGCGGGAACGCAGACATCGAAGAGCCGGTTCGCGACAACGTTGCGCATCGGTCTGCTCGGCCGCTTATCGATCAGAAAGTCCAGGATGCAAACGAGTCTGGTGCTGACTGGCCCGGAACTGAAGACCCACTCACTAGTGGTAGGTACTACCACGACGGTGATCTCGAACTAGAGGATGAGGATCTATATATTGACACCAGCGACGGAAACGTGACGGTTGTCGTCGACGGAAACTTCGACATACAAAATAATGAAGTGACCGTCACTGACACTGAGACAGAAAACGAGGTCACCTACTATGTCAACGGCTCACTGCGTGCCCAAGGAAATGCCTACGTTGGCACTGACCACGATGACCCACAGCCAGAACGAAACATCTTCTACGTCGCCGATGGTTTTCTTGATGGAAGTTCGGGCGGTGGAGACGGAACATTTGAAGCGATTATTTATGCTCCTAATGCTGATGTCGACACCAACGGCAACGTCGATATGGTCGGATCGCTTGTCGCAAACAGCATTGACGTCGGCGGGAATTTCAATCTCGACTACTATGAGCCCGACGAGCCGGTGACCATCGAGTTGACCGGCGCAGCCGACTTACTGCAGTATCTTCACGTCTCACACAACGAGATTCGCGTTGAGTTGAATTAGTAGCCTATCTGCTATTCGGTCTGAAAACACACCTACAGAATATCTATTTAAATACGGTATGGGTTTGGGCAGATTTGAACTGCCGGCCTCCTCCATGTCAAGGAGGTGTCATAACCAGACTAGACCACAAACCCGGTCCGGTTTCGCTTTCGAACGCATCCTATCGTATCCGGGGGACGTAATTGAACGTTTCGAATCTCGGCTCCGGTTGGCGATTTCTGTCACGGTGGCGTCGACCATGATTCTGCGGTAGTAGAGCCATCCCACCCCGCTCAGATCCAGCCAAATACATCGTCGACTGCCACCACACCCCAAACACACCAGCCGCCGACAACGTTTTACCAATGTACAGAGTTGTACATCACAAGACGAACTCATACACTGGTGACTAACAATGCAGGACTATATTCGGCGAGTGACTGACGGCGAGGATTTGACACTGGACGAGGCGCGCGATGCGGCACGCTTGGTCTTCGAAGCGGCCACCGAGGCCCAGATCGGCGCGCTGTTGGCCGCGCTGCGGGCCAAGGGCGAAACTGAAACCGAGATCGCGGGCTTTGCCCAGGGAATGCGCGATGCCGCCCGCACGATCACGCCCGATCGGTCGCCACTGGTCGACACCTGCGGCACCGGCGGCGACGACTACGATACGATCAACGTCTCGACAACGAGCGCGATTGTCGCTGCCGGCGCGGGTGTGCCCATCGCCAAACACGGCAACTACTCCGTCTCGTCGTCGTCTGGCAGCGCGGACGTCCTGGAGGTCGCTGGCGTCACCGTCGACGCCGAACCGCCAGCCGTCGAAGACGCCATCGAACGCGACGGCATCGGCTTCATGCTCGCGCCCGTCTTCCACCCCGCCATGAAAGCCGTCATCGGTCCCCGCAAGGAGCTCGAAATGCGGACGATCTTCAACGTGCTCGGTCCACTCACGAATCCCGCCGGCGCGGACGCCCAACTGCTCGGCGTCTATGATCCCGATCTTGTCCCAGTCATCGCCCGCGCGCTCACCGAGATGCCAGTCGACCGCGCGCTGGTCGTCCACGGCTCTGGGATGGACGAGATCGCGATCCACGACGAGACGACCGTCGCCGAAGTCGACGGCGACTCAGTCGAAGAGTTCACGCTCACCGCCGAGGATCTCGGCCTCGACTCCGCCCCCATTGCTGACGTAGCTGGCGGCACACCAGAAGCAAACGCCGCGGATCTCGAAGCGATTCTCACCGGCGACGAGCGGGGCGCGAAACGCGACCTTATTCTCGCCAACGCGGGCGCGGCAATCTACATCGCTGGTGAGGTCGACTCACTCACCGACGGCGTCGCCGCCGCCGCCGAAGCCATCGATTCCGGCGCGGCAGCCGAGAAACTCGACGCGCTGCGGGCCGGCACCGAACCGGATGTGGAGGCCTAATGGCTCGCGTGAAAATCTGTGGACTCACTGACTCCGCGGACCTCCGGGCGGCAATCGAGGCCGGAGCCGACGCCGTCGGCGTTATCTCGTCGGTTTCGGTCGACACCGAGCGAGAAGTCGACCGCGGGACGGCCGCCGAACTCGTCGCTGAGGTGCCACCCTTTGTCACCGCAACGCTCGTCACGATGCCCGAAAACGCCGACCACGCGGTCGATCTGATCCGGGCGGTCCGCCCGGACGCCATCCAGCTCCACGGCGATTTTTCCGCCGAGGACATCGGCTACATCCGCGCCGAAACGGGCGTCAAAGTGATCCCGGCGGTCGACTACACCAACACGGACCGCGCCCACGAACTCGACGCTGCTGCCGACGCGATCCTGGTCGACTCCACACGCGAAGACGGTGCGGGCGGCACCGGCGAACCCCACGACTGGGAGGCGACCGCCGAGCTGGCTGAAACACTCACCTCGCCAGTCATCTTGGCAGGCGGACTCACCCCTGATAACGTCGCCGAAGCCGTCCGGGTCGCCGCCCCGTTTGCGGTCGACGTGGCCTCAGGTGTCGAACGCAGCGAGGGCGAAAAAGACCACACTGCGCTGGCGACGTTCGTCCAGAACGCCGGTCGAGAACTGGAGGTGCCCGCATGAGCGCGGATGCCGACGCCGACGACCGGGTCGCGTTCGACCGCAGCCGCAGCGAGTTCGTCGACCTCATCGACGAACCAACCGAACCGGTTGTCGCCCGGCTTGCGGTCAGATTGGATGTCGACACGTCGCCACTGGCGGCGTACGCCGCACTTGCTGACCGCAGCCCGTACAACTTCCTGTTGGAGAGCGCTGAAAAGACCGCCTCCTCTGATCCGGACGGCGCGTTCGCGCCGGAAACCGACGCCGAACGCCACGCCCGCTACTCGTTTGTGGGCTACGATCCCGAGGCCGTCATCTCGGTGTACCCCGATCGCACCGAAGTCGACCGACTTGGCCCCGCAGCCGAGCTGTTAGTCGACGCCTACCGGGGCGACAATGCGACCGACGGCGACGTGCTCGACCGACTCCGGCGTGGGTTGCCCGACATCGAGCGACTCGGCTTTCCCGACACGAGCCGTCGACAGCTTTCGGGTGGGCTGGTCGGCTTTCTGGCCCACGAAACCGTCTACGATCTGGTGCTCAACGAAGTCGGCCTTGAGCGCCCGGACAGCGGGCTTCCGGACGCCCAGTTCGCACTCACCACTCGCACGATTGTGTTCGACGACGCCGAGGGGACGGTCGAACTCGTCTTTACGCCTGTTGTTGAGGCCGACGACGACCCTGGCGAGCGGTACGACGCGCTTCGGGCGGAGGCCCGCGAGATTGCCGAGACGCTCGCCGCGGCCGACGACCCAGACCCAAGTGGCTTCAGTCGAACTGGCGAGACGGCTGGCCCCCAAGCTGAGTACGAGGACGCGGTTCGGACGGCCAAACAGCATGTCCTGGACGGCGACATCTATCAGGGCGTCATTTCGCGTCGACGCCGGCTCACCGGCGAGATTGACTCCATCGGACTGTATAAAGCCCTGCGGGAGGTCAACCCCTCGCCGTACATGTATCTCATGGCCCACGACGAGGTGTCGATAGTCGGTGCGAGTCCGGAGACACTGGTCTCCGTCCAGGGCCGCGAAATCGTTTCGAACCCGATTGCGGGCACCTGCGCGCGTGGGACCAGCCCCGTCGAGGACCGCCGGCTGGCCGGCGAGATGCTGGCCGACGGCAAAGAGCGCGCCGAGCACACGATGTTGGTCGACCTCGCGCGCAACGACGTGCGCAGGGTCTCCGAGCCAGGGAGCGTCACCGTCGAGGAGTTTATGAGCGTCCTCAAATACAGCCACGTCCAGCATA
>CAZOOU010000146.1:0-4078 GCA_964581495.1 uncultured Haloferacaceae archaeon | reverse complement strand
CTGGTCGGTCGACTGGTGGGTTGACTGTCCTGTCGACTGGTCGGTCGACTATCCAGCCAACTGAAACAAACCGAACAGAGCAGTCGAAAATCGCGTGGAGGGGCCTATGAGACCGACCGACGTGAGAGCGCGACGCATGATGCTACGGTTTAACTGTGCGGGGCCCGTATTACAGGTGTGTCTGAAAACTCAGGGAGGAAAAACCTCCGCATGCCGAACGATGACGAGATGTTTGCAGTCGTTACCAGTATGCTCGGCGGTGGCCGAGTCCGACTCCGGTGTAACGACGGCAAAGAACGAATGGGCCGTATTCCAGGCCGAATGCGGTTCCGAACCTGGATCAACGAGGACGACGTCGTCCTCATCGAGCCGTGGGACTGGCAGGACGAAAAAGCGGACGTCGAATGGCGCTACGACAGCCAGGACGCCCAACAGCTCCGCGAAGAAGGCCACATCGACTAAGCATCTCGTTTTATTCGACAGCCGATACGACCGCCAGCGACTGCACTAGTCCGTCGACCGGGTTGTCGTCTGGATCGGATTCGATTCTTCTCTCGATTTGACCGTGCTGTCCAGTGTGTGCGAAGCAGCGCTGGCCACCTCATCGCTGTTTGCAACGGCGTTTTCGATTGGCGGGAACGAAAGCGTCACAACCGAGCCGTGGGGCTCTTTGGTTTCGATAACCAGCTCGCCGTCCATCCCCTCGACGATCCATTTGACGAGCCACAGCCCCAGGCCGCTGATGTGTTCGAGCGGCGTCTCGATGCCAGCAGTGATAACCCGGCGTTCGGCCTCCGGAATGCCGGGGCCGTTGTCGGTGACGGTGAGTTCGATCCGGTCGGTGTCTTCGACATAGGTGGCGACGATGTCGACTTCCGGCGTCGGGCTATCGTTGTGCTCGAGGGCGTTCTGAATGAGGTTCGTGATCGCCGTCCGGATGAGCGTATCGCCCCAGATCGAGACGTCTTCGAGTCGAGTGCGGATCGACGCGTTCGGATACGTCTCGTGGATTGACTGGACCTCCTCTCTGATAATCCGGGCGAGTTCGATCCGCTGGAACTCGCGGTCCCGACCGTGGAGCCGTTGGTCGATTTTGCGGACCTTCTCGCCGAGTCGAACCAGATTGCTTGCTTTGTGTTCGATCGTCTCGGCGTGGCGAACGCGGCTGTCGTCGAGCATGTCGACGAGAATCTCGGCGTGGCCGACGACGACGTTCATATCGTTGCGAAGGTCGTGTCTGAGCACCCGGTTCATCACCCGTCGACGTTGTTGGTGGCGGTAGCGGTCGGTGATATCTCGGGTCGTGAGTATGACGCCATCGGTCGTTGGCGTCGATCGACTGCCACGGACCGTCGTTTCGACCATACGCCAGTCGCCGTTGCCCGTTTCGAGGCGGTACTGGGAGTTGACGACCTCATCAGTGTCGGTGACCGCCTCGATTTCGGCCGTGACCGACTCGGTGTCATCGGCGTGGAACAGGTCGGTGATAGCTCGCCCGACGAGATCGAGCTGTGTGTACGACAGCTGGGTTTCCACCGAGGGGCTCGCATACGAGATCTGGCCGTCCGGTTCGACGATAAACACGACATCGGTGGTGTGTTCGATAACGGCCTGCAGCTCCAGTTCTTGATCGCGCTGTGTCGTGACGTCTCGAAACACCAACAGCTGGCCTTTGAGCGCCGTCTCAACAGGGACGGGCTCGGCGGTCACGATATACTGTGCGTCTTCGAGAATCAGCTCGACACCGGACGGATGCGGCCGAAGTTGGCTACTCCCGCCATCGGAGTGGAGCGTTTGGTCGTCCGAACGCGTCGACATCATCGTCTCGGACAGCTCGGTGTTGGTACAAAACCGAAGGAGATCCTCGCCACACGGAAGCACAGTCGACGCATCACCACCGATGACCGGCTCGGGAAGCGACAGCCGCTGGCGTGCGGCGGTGTTGGCGATCCGAATACGTCCCTCCTCGTCGATCAGCACAACGCCGTCTTCCATCGTCGAGAGCACGCGGTTCCGCGCGGTCGGCAGCATATCGAACAAGCGGTAGCGAGCGATCCCAACCAACAACACGAGATTCGAACCCACAAACAACAGCGGTGTCGAGCCGAGTGCGACCGACGAGGGAGCAAACAGCTGTTCGATAGGGCCGACAAGCGGCACCATCCCGACAAGGAAGACCACCAACAGCTGAGGGTGGTAGGCCGGATCAGTATCCCCGAGCATGCGAACAAGCGACAGCAGCGCGATGTTCGCCAGCGAGAACTGATAGACGAGATGGAACACGAACAGTGGGCCGATCCCGAGAGCGATGGGTTCGACCCCGCCGACGATGCCGGCAGGCTCGCCGGTGACAAACAGCCCGTGAGAAGTCGTCGTCGCCGCCGCGACCAGCATCACTGCGGGTTCGAGCGCCAACAGCCCCAAAATCGGGCGGGAAAACAGGTCGTCGTGGCCGGTGTAGGCGAGAACAAAAATGAACCACAGCGTGACGTACGGAATCGCACCGAGCCACATCAATCGCAGCGCGTGGTAACCGGCGGCCGGGTCGACGATGAGATACGCCGCAAAGCCACCAGCCCACAGTGCAGCCGCAAGCAGCGTGCCGGCAAACGAGTAGCGAACCAGCCGTGAAACCGACTGACTCCGCCAGTAGGCACCAACGGCAACACCCACAGAAAGAAGCACAGAAGAGAGAATAAGCTCAAACACCGGGAGGGTTGCATACATAGATGAGCGTCTCTTTCATCTACTCCTTGGCTGCATAGTATTAATGTACTGGTTTAAATTATCGTTGTTGAGAATCACTGGCCCTTCTCGGACCCAGCGGGGACTGTCACGCCATTTATATCAGTTCCGGGCATGAGTACGGCTGTATGCGCCTGCGCCGTCTGGTCCGCGGCCGGATCGACTGGCCCGAACTGGAGACCGTCGTCCGAACCATCGCCGAGCGGTACGACCGCGAGACCGTCCGCGTCCGGTTTCTGGACGCCGACAACTGGCTGTCGACGCCGATGGTCGTCGACGAAGACCTGTTTGTGAAAGTCATTAGCAAACAGAACACGGTGGTCCACGCACTGTTTACGACGGGGCGCAACATCGGGGCGTTTTCCAGCGGTACCGAGGGGTTTTTCGAGTCCTTTCAGACACCCTATGAGATGGCGCGCCACGAACTGGAGGCGACCGAACGGATGCGAGCACTGGGTGTCAACGCCCCCGAACCCATCGAGGCGTTCGAGGTCGACGGCTACGGTGTGGTGGTACTGGAGTATCTGCCGGAGTTTCGGCCGTTGGATGAACTCGATGTCGAACGGGAGTCCGGATTGGCGACCGAGCTGTTCGAGTCGCTGCAGACGCTCCACGATGCCGGAATGGCCCACGGCGATCTGCGGGCTGAAAACGTCCTGATTTTGGACGACGAGCTGTATTTCATCGATGCGACGAACCTCAACGCGGAGGGCGATCAAGCGATTCGCTCGTACGATCTGGCCTGTGGGCTCGCCGCACTCGAACCACTAACCGGGGCGAGAGCGGCCGTCGAGGCGGCATTGGCGGTGTATTCGATCGATGAGCTCCTGACAGCGACCGACTTTTTCGGCTTTGTCAAGATCCGCCCGGACCACGATTTCGACGCGGCCGCACTCGCAGGCGAGATCGAAAAGCGGGCAACCGACAACCAGCGCGTCTAATCAGACACAGTAAGTAGCAACGCAACCGACAGTAGCAACGCAACGAACAGTACCAACGCAACGCTCGGCCAGCGGCATCGCTGTCGACGACGAGCAGAAAGTGAAAGGGTCAGTGCCCCCACACGACCCCTTCGTGCAGAGAGTGCTGTAAGTAACAGTCCCCCATCTCTGCATTCGGATCTTTCTAGTAGGAGCTAAAAAACAATGCGGTTCCCGAACGGAATTAGTATCTCATTGACAGTAAAATAGGGGAGGGTGTCGACTGGTTCGAGGCTCAGCAGTGCGGCCGGCGAGCTGCTCACCACGCCGGAATCTGCCACCGATCGTGACGATAGCAGAGAGTACCTCCTCCAATCCAAGACATTAAACGGGTTGGTACCACACACCACACT
>CAZOOU010000145.1:0-4116 GCA_964581495.1 uncultured Haloferacaceae archaeon | reverse complement strand
CACGTCGACAAACGCGAGGTCATCCGCGCGATTGATCCCGCCAAGGACGTCGACGGCTTCCATCCTGAAAACGTCGGCCGCCTTGTCGCCGGCGATGCCCGATTCAAACCTTGTACGCCCCACGGCGTCCAGAAGCTCCTCGAATATTACGAAATCGAAACCGAAGGCGCAGACGCCGTCGTCGTCGGCCGGTCGGATATCGTCGGCAAACCACTGGCGAATCTCCTGATTCAAAAGGCCCCGCAGGGCAACGCGACGACGACGATCTGTCACTCCCGCACGGACGATCTGGCCGAAAAAACGGGCAACGCGGATATCGTCGTCGCCGCCGCGGGCGTCCCCGAGTTCATCGACGGCTCGATGATCCAGGAGGGTGCGACCGTCATCGACGTGGGCGTGAATCGTGTCGACGCCGACACCGACAAGGGGTACAAACTGGTCGGCGATGTCGACTACGAGAGTGCAAAAGACGTCGCCGGCGCGATCACCCCGGTCCCCGGCGGCGTCGGCCCGATGACGCGCGCGATGTTGCTGTACAACACAGTCAAAGCCGCCAGCGAGCAGTCGGACGTTGAGATCGAACTCCCCTGATTGGGGTCAGTGTCTAAACAGGTAGAGTGCGTCGTCCTGATTGAGGAGACAGAAACTCGCTCCATCGTTTTCCGGAAACGTCGTCCCACGCTTTTTTGTTAGAAACAGCCGATCAAAAATGTCGCCACAGACCGGACACACCACGTCTTTTCGGTTGTCGTACAGCCCCGTCTGGCCGGTGTCTTTGAGCTGTTTCATCTCGTGGCGGTGGTCGTGGATGTCGAACTCGTCGGGCATATAGGGGATAAAAACAGTCGACCCTGTTGGTGTTTTCGCCGCCCGCTCGACCTACGCAAGTCGCTGGAGCCGATCCTGAGCAGTCGCCAGCGCGGCCTCGTCGTCGGTTCGGAGATACTGACCCAGTCCACGGGCCGCGGCCACGAGCCCAGTGGCGGTGCTCGGCGGGATATCACCGTGGAGGGCCTCGGCGCGCTTGCACTGCTCGCGGAGCGTGCCCAGCGTCGACCGTGCCTCGGGGTCCGGGTGGTCGTCGAGCCAGGTCCGGAGCTCGCGGCGATAGGTCTCGACGGCCTCGGCGACGCCGAGTCCTCTGGCAGCCGAAAGCGAGTCGGGCAGCTCGGCGTCCGGCGGCCACTCGTCGGCTTCGGCGGCATCGATCAGCGCGAAGACGAACAGCTGTTCGGCGTCGGTCGGCTGTCGACGACGGGCGACGAGATCTGCCACCTGCACCAACTCGCAGGCGGCCAGATACCGACCGTCGAGCGGCTGGAGCTCGCCGCCGTTGATAAATCCGCGCGTGCGGACGTATTCGCGGAGCGTCGACTTGAGTTCGCCGGCGACGGCCTCGACCGATTCGTCGGCCAGCCGTTGGCGGATCGCGTCGAGAGCCAGTTCGGCCGGCGCGTCAGTGTGCTCTCGACGTGTGTCGTCGAGGCCGACGCTCCGAAGCGACCCACAGCTCGGACAGCTCGGGCTCCCCGTTTCGTAGTAGGACCATTGGGTTCCGCAGGCCTGACACTCACGCGTTCCCCGTATTTTCATACTCGCCGTTGCGCCGGCAGCCCGAAAAGTGATTCGTGGTGCCTGTCGCTTCGCTTACAATCAATTTTGATAACTGTATGGATACGTTTATACATGATCACCAATCAGTTACAGTCGACGCTTCGTCTTGGAGGGCCGAAGCGTCAGCGGGGACCACAACGGAACGGACAGCGCACGTTTCTGTGTCGCTACGTTCCCCTTTTGTACAATTAGTAGCCGTTGAGCGACAGCCGCCTCAGTCGATACTGAGCGAGCCGCCGGTGCCGCCCTCGGAGCTGTGTTCGTCCCACTCGATTTCGAGCTCCAGCGACTGTTCGGCGTTGCCGCCGCTGGAGTCGGTTTCGCGTTCGGCTTTCACCTCGAACGTTGGACGGTCCGGAATCTCCATCGTCTGGTGTTGGTCGCCGGCTGACAGCGTCACCGGCTCGCCGGCCGACAGCTTGTCGGCGACGGCTCGCAGGTAGGTAGCGATCTCTTCGCGGGACTGGGTCGACTCTGATTTGAACAGTACTTCTTCAGGCATACCCATATAGAGGGTCGCCAACATAATAAATGAGTGTCATAGTCTGGCTGCTGATCACTTGTGTTACTGACTTGTTCGATCACAATTACACGCTTTCGACGGTAAAATCTGCCTGAGACTGTATCTCTCCCGACTCACCGCTGTGTCAGGTCGGTAAATTTATTTGTTTTAGAGAATAAACCGTAATCGGACATTACCGATGTACGACCTAACAGGATTCCAACGTGACCTGCTGTACGTTATCGCCGGGCTGGACGAACCCCACGGGCTGGCGATCAAAGACGAGCTCGAAGAGTACTACGAAAAGGAGATCCACCACGGCCGGCTCTACCCCAACCTCGATACGCTCGTCGACAAAGGGCTCGTCGAGAAAGGCCAGCGCGACCGCCGAACCAACTTCTATACGATGACGCGCCGGGGTCGCCGAGAGATCGACGCTCGTTCGGACTGGGAAGCGCAGTATCTCGCAGCCTAAGTCGGGGTTCGCACTCGTTTCAGACGGTCCCGAGCGATGTTTTCAAACGGCCGCCGTCCGTAGGCGTACGGAATGAGTAGCCTCCTCCAGATCGGATCAGTCGGCTTTTCGCTCGACGAGCCGGTGTTTCAACTCGTGTTGGCGGCGGTGTTGGGGCTGTTTCTCGGTCTCGAACGCGAGTGGTCCGAAAAGCCCGCGGGCATTCGAACCTTCTCGCTTACCTCCCTGCTCGGTGCGGTGTTTACACTCGTTGCCGATTCGGTCGCCTACGGCGAACTGCTCGTGGCGGTCGGCGGCTTGCTTGTGATCTCTCAGAGCGTGCTGATCGGTGTTCGTGGCCTCCAGCCGCCGGGCACGCAGTCCCAGGTCGACTCGCTGTCGCTGACGACGGGGGTCTCGCTGTTGGTGAGCTACGGAATCGGTATTTTGGTCGCCACCGGATTCGTCCTCGAAGGAGTGACTGTTGCCGTCCTTTCGTCGACGCTGTTGGTGCTTAAACGCGAACTCCACGGGCTTGCCGGCGGGCTTTCGCGGCGCGAGATCCGGTCTGCGGTCGAGTTCGCTATTCTGGCGTTCGTGATCTACCCGCTGTTGCCCGCCGGCGTCATCGAGGTCGGCCCCGTTCCGTTCGAACCCCGGATCGCCTGGCTGATGGTCGTCACCGTCGCCGCCATCGGCATTGTCAACTACGCGCTGGTTCGGACCTACGGCGGCCGTGGGATCGCTGTCACCGGTTTTTTCGGTGGGTTGGCCTCCTCGGCGGCGGTCGTCGGCGCGATGCTTGACCATGTCCGCCATCACCAGGAGGCCGTCTCCTACGGCGTTGCGGCCGTCCTGTTGGCCAACGCCGCGATGGCGCTTCGGAACCTCGGTATCGCTATCGTCTTTACGATCTCGGCGGGTACGGTGCTCTACGAGGTTGTCGCCCCGCTCGGCGTGCTCATCGTCGGCAGTTTCGTCGTCGCCTGGCTGATCGCCGACTGGGACCTGCAGGTCGACATGGAGTTCGACAACCCGTTTTCGCTGCAGAACGCCCTGGCGTTCGGCTCGGTGTTTCTGTTCATCCTGGCCGGCAGCACCGTCGCCCAGGCCGAGTTCGGGACCGCGGGGCTCTACGTTAGCGCGCTGCTTTCGGGGCTGGTCTCGTCGGCCGGGGTAACCACCTCCGCAGTACTGCTGTTCCGGTCGGAAACTATCGGCGCTCCGGAGGCCGTGATCACGATTCTGTTGGCGACCGCCGCCAGCGTCCTCGTCAAAATGGGGCTGTCGATGGCCGGCCCCAGACAGTTCGGCCGTGATGTCGTTCTCTGGAGCAGCGTGCTGCTTGTGGCCAGCGGCGTTGCGGCGGTCGCTGTCGTCTCGCTGTAGGCCTCACAGCAGACTCTCCCTCGTGAGTTCGTCGACGTAGATACGTTTATCGCTAAGAGTGTGCTATATCAAATATCTGTTTAATCAGACAACAATAATATGACAGTGTTTGTTTCATCGTCCCTTCTCGGTCAAACCGTTCCGTATCTCTTTGAGC
>CAZOOU010000144.1:0-4125 GCA_964581495.1 uncultured Haloferacaceae archaeon | reverse complement strand
TATCGAACGTCACCTCATCGGGGACGGTCAGCGTCGTCACAACCGTGTTGTTGTGGTGGTGAATAATCGTCTCACCATCAGTCCGCTGTGAAAGGAACGTGTGCCATCCCTCGTAGTACGTGCTCTGAAGCTTGATTTCGATTGTTCCTTCTTCAAGTGGTTTCGGGAGCCCAGCGACCGCATCCTGTGCAACGTCGACGGGTGTGATCTGGCCGCTGGCCTGACCGCCGACTGCACCCTCACCAGTGACCTGAATAACCGGGAGTGTCAGCGTCGTCCCACGGTAGTAGTACTCCGGCGGCGAGGTCATCGTCGAGTTCTCGCCGCGTTTCGTCCAGATGCCACCACCCTGGTAGGCGACCTCACGGTTTTTGCCCTCGTAGACAATCGCACCCAGATCCGTCTCGAAGACCTCATCGCGGCTCTCGTTGGTGACGTTTGTGATCGTCATCGACCCTTCATTCGGCTGCACTGAGACGGTGCCTTCCTGTGTTGTCCCGAGGCTGAACCGCTGGGTGTCGGCATCGCCCAGCGCGACGAGGCTGGCTTTCGAACTTAAGTGCGACATCCCGTTTTCAACGTTGCTGGCTTCGGCGTCCGAGATGAGATCACCGAGTGCTACCCCACCGCCAGCCAGCGCGATGCCAATGGCAGTCATCGACAGCCCAAGAATCAGTATCGTTCCCAGAACTTCCGACTGACTGCGGCTCTCTGTGGCGAGCCAGCCACCAGTCGACTCGTCGCTGTCGACCTCTCCTCGATCATCGGCGGTGTCGCCAGCCGACGCCCACTGCTGGCTATCCGGTACGTTGGTCGTCGACGCCCGCGAGTGGCTGCGGCTCCACGGCGTCGTCAGCCGCCGGAGGCGTCGACGAATATCCATGACAGCCTGTAGGTTCTCACGCCTGATAAACACTCTCACGAAAGTATCAGTATCGAGAATACTGCCTGTCGGGAACAGAGACAGACACACAATTTGCCAATATACTGATTAGTTTGGCAGTGGTAGCCTAAGTGGATATGGCCGATAAAACACACCACGAGACCTCACTGTCGCGGTCGGATGCCGCCAACTACCTGCGGTCGCTGGGCGTCGAACTCGGCGACGAAGCCGGCTCTTGGACGGTTCCGGTTGGAAACAAAGACGTCGAGACACAGCCCGGTTCGACACTCGACGTAGAGACAACCGTCGACGAACGCTCGCGACTGATGGGTGATGATATAACTGAAGTGACAATCCAACTCAGATGGAAAGAAAGTGGCGAGTCGGCCGACGGAGGTGGACAATGATCCTCCAGGCAGCCACCGGCTCGCTGATCGTGCTGATGGTCAGTCTCGTCATCGGGACGATCGCCATCTACGCCGGCGCGCGGCTCATTATCGACGCCGACACCGGCATCGGGCGGGCGGCTGTCACCGCGCTGCTCGGCGCGCTGGCGTGGGCACTGGTGAGCTTCTTTTTCGGCTGGATTCCCCTTTTGGGGCCGCTTCTCACCCTTGTTGCGTGGATCGGCGTCATCAACTGGCAGTACCCCGGCTCCTGGACGACTGCTGCAGGGATTGGCCTCATCGCGTGGCTCGTCTCGGTGGCCGTGCTCGTCGTGTTGGGAAGCTTCGGTATCGTCGGCTTCGACGCGCTGGGTGTGCCAACCTAACGCGGCAGCTGTAACTGCCGGCGTTTCGTATCGGTGTCGACAGCCGTGAGTACCACCGACGCTACGTTCAGTAGTCAGGCACAGCCGTTGTGGCTGATGTCGACCTGATCAGTGTCTGGGATACCAACAAAGAGGCTGTCGTTGACCGTCACACCGCCTTCGCGGGCGTCCTCGGGACAGTCAATCGTGAACGTCTCTACTTCCTCATGGTCGTGCTCCGGGAGCACCACACGCAACGTGAGTTCACGGCCGTCCGGGGCAGCAATGATCCCTTCAAGCGCCATCGACGGCTCATCCTCAGTGGTTTCGAGTTCGTACTCCTCGTTGAAGATGGTCTCGCCGTCATCCTGGATGACGATTCGAACCGGCAGATCCGCTTCGGCGGTCTGATTCGACGCCGTTAGATCAAGCAGCACGTCGTCTCCACCGCCGAGAGCGTCAGTACAGCCTGCTACTGCCACCATCAACCCAGCCGCACCAGTCATCATTGCTCGTCTGGAGTGCATGCTATTGGGTCTCTGTCAGGGGTACCTAATTCTTTCTGTGAGTATTCGAAAAAACAACAGGTACCGATTAGACGTGCTCGGCCAGAAAATCGACGATCTCGCGGTAGGCCTCGATCCGGTTTTCGAGTTTGGTGATGCCGTGGCCCTCGTCGTCGAACACGAGTTTTCGGACCGGCACGTCCCGTTTTTCGACCTCTTTTGCGATCTGTTCGGCCTCGCCGACCGGCACCCGTGGGTCGTTTTCGCCGTGGAGCACGAACAGTGGGGCCGCAATCGACTCGACGTTGTTGATCGGCGAAATCGATTCGAGGAACTCTCGGTCCCCGTCGAGCGAGCCGTACTCGGCCTCCCGGAGTTCGCGCCGCCACTCGCCGGTGTTTTCGAGAAACGTCACGAAGTTGGCGATGCCGACGATGTCGACGCCTGCCGCCCACAGCTCCGGAAACTCTGTCATCGCCGATAGTACCATAAACCCGCCGTAGGAGCCACCCATGGCGACGATCCGGTCGGCGTCGACCGCGGGATGGTCGGCCAACCACTCGACGGCCGCTTTGATATCCCGAACCGAGTCCATCCGCTGTTCGACATCGTCGAGTGCGGCGTACGCTTTGCCGTAGCCCGCCGACCCCCGGACGTTGGGCTCGAACACCCCGTAGCCGTGTGCCAGTAGGTACTGTTTAACCGTGCCAAACGAGGGGCGACGCTGGGATTCGGGCCCGCCGTGGATGTCGACGATCACCGGCGTCTCGGCAGTGCCGGACTCGTCGTCAGGCAGCGAAAAGAAGGCCGGAATGGTTCGCCCATCGAAAGTGGGGTAGTGGACCAGCTCCGGGGCGACAAACGTCTCGCGCGGAATACCAGCGGTCGGCGCGTCGGTCCACCGTTCGGCCTCGCCCGACTGCATGTCGACCACGTAAACGTTCGCGTTGTCGGTGCTGGATGTGACCGTCAGCGCGAACCGGTCGCCGTCGGGACCGAAACTGATGCCGCCGGAGACACCGCTTGGGATCTGTGGTGCCGGAAACGGGTCGATCCGATTGCTGTCGACGAGTTCGCCGGTCGTCCACTCGGTGTAGCCCTCAACGTTGCGGCCGTAAGCGATCCGCCTGGAATCCTGGTCGACGGCGATGCCGCCGACGTTCCACTCGTCGCGCTCGTGGTAGTCAGTGCCTCCTGTTTCGACGACCGAAAACTCGCTCGTCGAGAGATCGAGGCGTTCGAGCCGAAGGGTGTCCGTTTCGCGGTCGGTGACCAGATAGATGTTCTCGCCGTCGGGCCCCCAGCTCGGCGAGCTGTATCTGACGGTTCCCTCGTGAGGTGTGAGATGGTCGATCTCACCGGTTGCGATGTCGAGCACATAGAGATCCTGGTCGTACCCCGAGTACGCCTGGCTGACGATCAGTCGACTGTCGTCCGGGCTCCAGCCGGCCAGCGAGAGCCAGCCGTCGCCCTCGTAGATCAGTTCGGCGTCGTCGCCGGTGGCGTCTCGGTCCTGCACGTAGACATCGAACACCGACTCGTCCCGTCGGTTGGATGTGAAGGCGAACTGCTCGCCGTCGTGGCTCCAGCCGCCCCAGCGGTGTTTGGCCTCGGGGTGGTCGGTAAGCTGGTGGATTCGGCCGTCGGTGAGATTCAGGCGGTGAAACTGAGTGCGTTCGTTGCCGCCGTCGTCCTTCCCGAAAATGATCTCGTCGCGTTCGGGCGAAAACGACCCAAAGGTGACGCGCTCGTCAAAGAAGGTGAGCTGTTGGGGCCACCCCTGTGGCTCGTCGAGACTCCAGAGCTGTGGCGTGCCGGTCGTGTTGAGTCGAAAACAGAGTCGCTGGCCCGCAGGACCCATTGAGGGGCCGAACGCGCTGCGGATGTTGAGATAGCGTTCGATATCGTACATACCCATGCTGGGCCGCGCCCCGACAAACCGTTTCGGGTCGGATCGCTGGGGTTTTTGGTCGACGGTTGCCGAC
>CAZOOU010000143.1:0-4128 GCA_964581495.1 uncultured Haloferacaceae archaeon | reverse complement strand
CGATGATCGCCTCCTGCCAGAAGGCAAACAGATCGTCGGCGGCGATCCGGAGGCCAATGCTCGAAAAGAACACGACCATGAACAGATCCGTGAGGGGCCGAATGCGCTCGGTGAGCTGGCTGGTGTACTGGACCTGTGCGAGACTCAAGCCGGCGAGAAACGCGCCGACCTCGATCGAGAGGTTGAGCGCCATCGACCCATAGATGAACAAAAACGCCCAGGCGACACCAACGATAAAGAAGGCCTCGCGGTCGCCCGCGACCGCCCGAAACAGCTGTGGCAGAAAGTACTGGGCGGCGAGATACGAAAAGACGCCAATGCCGGTCATCAGCAGGAAGATCGTCCCGATGTTGATCGCAATCGTCGCGGGATCGGCAAACGAGTCAGCGCCCAAAATGGCCAGCAGCACAACGAGATAGATGTCCTGGATAATCAGGACGCCGACATCGATCTTGCCGGGCAGCGAGGTGAGTTCGTCCTTGTCGGCCAGCACCTTGACGATGATCGGCGTCGCGCCGAACACCGTTGCGAGGGCGATAATCGTCGTCTGGACCAGATCGAACCCCAGCGCGTAGGCGATACCGAACGCCAAGGCTGTCTGGAGAATCGTCTGCCAGATGGCGATATTTATTACCGGCCTGAGTATCTCGCGGATGTCGTCGATCCGGAGTTTGAGTCCGAGCAAAAAGAGCAGGAACCCAAGCCCCAACTCGGCCATTAGCTCGACGAGTTGGCCCTCGGTGATGACATCGAGAAACACCGGCCCCAGGACGATCCCCGTAAAGATGTAGGCGACAATCGTCGGCTGGCCGGAGAGTCGGAACAGATAGCCCAAAGCGACTGCTGTCAGAATAATCAGCGCGAAATCCGAGGCTACCGTAACAGTACCTTCGACCATTTATTCGTGAGGAGCTGTTTCAACCACCGATCGACACGCTGTGTCGACTTCACCACAGTTGTAGACGCCTCGTGGGGCAGTGTTGTCGACGGCAGCTGCCGGAGTGGTTCCACCGATCAGAGCTCTCTCGTAGCGAACGCCGACGCCGGGCAGATCACGCTCCCGTAGTTCAAGCGGCATAACCAGTGTCTGGTATGTAGTTGTGGCTGTGGTACGTCAGTGTTACAGTTGGTTTCAGTCTGCCAATACGCGGAGCCGAAAAGCGACATGGCACGGGGTTCTGTCTCGGGTTTCGGTGGGCTCCCTGTTTCAGGCTCCGAAAACACCTGCAGTATGGTGAAAGATCAAACCCTAAGCGTCCCCGATTACAACGCCGGGTATGAGCAAGCAGTGGGACCCAAGCGGGATTTTTGAGGTGCTGGCGAGCAAAGAGAGCCGGCAGATTCTGGCGGCCGCCAGCGTGCGGCCGTTGTCAGCAAAAGAGTTCGAGACGCTCTGTGACGCATCGCTGCCGACGATCTATCGCCGGCTGGCTGTGCTTGTCGAGTACGATCTGCTCTCCGAACAGTCCGTCGTCGACCCCCAAAAAGACCACGCAAAACAGTATGCAACTGATCTCCAAGAGATCACCGTCACGGTTGCCGACGGCGATCTCAGCGTCAACGTCGAACTCACGAAAGACACCGTCGACAAGTTCGGCGCGCTGTTCCGCGATCTGAGTGAAGGGAATCCGAAATCAGTCTCGTCGACGGTTCCTGACGTGCCGGGCGACTCGCCGACGGAGGAGTAAGATGGTGAACACACCGCTGTGGATGTTCATTATGAGCAATCTGCTGGTGTTCGTGCTGGGCAGTTCGCTCACCGTGCTCAGCTACCGGGCTCAAAAGCGACTCAACCGCGAAAACCTCCGGTTTACAACGCTCGGGTTCGCGTTAATCACGATCAGTATCGTCGTCGAGGCCGTGTATGCACCAGGGATCGCCGGGGGCGACTGGCTCACCACCAGCCACCTGCTCATGTTGTACACGACTGAATCGCTGCTTGTTGCCACGGGACTGGCCTGTATCGCCTACTCGCTGTTGCAGTACTGAGGCAGCCACTCAGCTGAGTGGCGATCAGATTCCCGGTCGGCTGGCCATCGCGGCCACTGAGCTGGCCAGCGCGTCGACAATCAGCCGGCAGCGCGGAGCTACTCGACGACTTCGAGCGTCGTGCTGAGAGTAGCTTCGAGTTCGGCTTCGAGATCAGGGTAGAGTCCAAGCAGTTGGCCGAGCCGCCGGCGAATCCGGCCGCGTTTGGTTTTGCCGACCACCACACGGTCGGCGTGCTGTCTGGCGGCCTCATCGATGATTGCCTCTTCGAGGACGTAGCCCTGCCGGACGACGTAATGGGCCGGAATCTCGCCGAACTCGGCTTCGACCGCCGACCGAAGTGTGTCACGGCTGAGCTTGTTGCCGTTCTGCAGCAGCGTTACGTGGAGCACAATCAGCGAATCGCTCTCGGCTGTCAGGTGTTCGAGACCACGCTGGATAGTCCGGTGGCTGTCGTCGCTCAGTGGATACCGAACTGTCACAAGTGTGGTTGTCACGACCAACAAGTAGTCGGCCTGGAGTATTTATATCACGCTGTCGACGGCTCTCGGCGTCGACTGCGACAGAGAGGCCGACGTGAACGGTCGATCAGCGTCGTCCGGTGGGCGAAAGCCCATCAGGACTGCCAGAACGACTGCGTGAACAGCACCAACACAGGAATAATCTCGATTCGGCCGACCCACATAATGACGACCATCATCGCCTTGGTCGACATCGGGAACACGTCATACGTGCCGTACGGGCCAGCCGGCCCGAACGCTGGTCCGATGTTGAGGAACGTCGACGCCGCGGCTCCAAGCGCATCGAACGCCGAAATGTCGGTCATCCCATACAGCCCGGTTCGCGCACCGTCGACGACGATGAACGCGGCCACAACGAACACGCCGACAACCGCGATCAGGGTGTACGAGTAGACGTTCCGGACTGTTTCTTCGTCGACGACGCGGCCGCTGAGTCGGAGCGGTCGGATCGCCTCGGGGTGGATCACCGTAAACAGATCCCGGCGGAAGGCTTTGAACACCACGACCCAACGGAACGACTTGATCGAACAGGTCGTCGAGCCGGCCATCCCGCCGAGGAACATACAGACAAACAGCAGATACATGGCGAACGTCGGCCACTGGTTGAAATCGGCGTTGGCGTAGCCGGTGGTCGTGATAATCGAGATCACGTTAAACATCGACTGCCGCAACGTCTCGCCGAACCCATTCCCGGTCGGATTCCCAGTGAACGTGAGAATCGAGACGACCAGCCCCGAAAAGACGACGACGGTCCCGAGATAAAACCAGAACTCCTCGCTGCTGCGGAGCCGCTCGACGTTGCCCTGCAGCACGAAATAGATGAGCACGAAACTGGTAGAGCCCAGGAACATAAACGGCATCAATGCCCAGTGGACGATTGGCTCGAAGGCCTCGATACTCAGGGGTTCGGGCGAAAAGCCGGCGGTCGCCACGCTCGTAAAGGCATGTGCCACGGCGTTGAACAGGTCCATGTTCGGCGCGAGGCCGGCGAGATGGAGCCCATACAGCACCGCAACCGCCGCTGCGGTGAGCCCGACGTACAGTTTCCAGATCAGCCGCGCAGTGTCTTCGATATGGGGGGTGAGTTTGTCGACGTTGTCGTACTGGGTTTCGCTCTCCATCAGTTGGGCCCCACCAACCGAGAGCCGCGAGAGGATGGCGGTCGCCAAAATCAGGATTCCCAGCCCACCGAGCCACTGGATGAGCTGTCGCCACATCAGAATCGAGTTGGCGTGGATGTCGAACTCCCGAAGCACGGTCGCACCGGTTGTCGTCAGCCCGCTCATCGCCTCGAAGGCTGCGTTGACGGGGTGGGCAATCGTCCCCCGACCAGCCACCACGAACGGAATCGCACCGATAAGCGCGACCAACAGCCACGTAATGGCAACCATCAGCAGTGCCTCCCGTGGGCCGAGTCTTCCCTCCTCGTCGAACTGCTCGAAGCCCACGCCGACGACGATTGCGACGACGATTGCGACGACGAACGGTGCGACTGGCTCGCCGTAAAACAGTGCCAACGCGAGGGGGAAACACAGTGGCGCGGCCAGCCATTTGACGATCGAGCCTGTCAAGTTCAGACTGTATCGCCAGGCGACCCGGATGCTCATTCAGTTAGTCG
>CAZOOU010000142.1:0-4137 GCA_964581495.1 uncultured Haloferacaceae archaeon | reverse complement strand
TCTGTTTGACTGCCTCGTTGTAGGTGGTATACCAGAATCGTCGACCCATCTTGGCGGTCGGTGTTTGCCCCTCGACAGCGACTCGATGGAAAGAGATAGCCATTCTAATTTGGACCATAGAGGTCGATGATCCGTTGATTCAACACGTCGACATCCGTCTCACACCGAGCTGTCGATGAACGTCAGCTTACAGAATCGGTACCGCTGTGAATAGCTCAAGTGTTTCAAAAAGTAACTCAGAGGCGGCGTCGACCGGTTCTCCATCAAGCAGCGTTTGGACCCACTGAACGCCTTGGAATGACATTAGTTGGAATATAAGCCAGATATTGAGCAACAAGGCTACTGTAGCAAGGAGTCGTGAAATTGCAAGCAACTTCTTGAGAATCGGAATGAAGACTGCGATCATGAACAGCACTGACAGCACTGTTATAAGTGTATCAATTCCACTTGTAGAAATCATCCCACGAGCTGAAAATGCAAGCAGTCCAACCAGGGTCAAAGCGAGACTCCCCCAGATTATCACACTGAGCAGTCGCATACCAGTACTCGGACGAGATGAGATCCCGGGTACCTCATCGTGAGTCCATGGGTTTTTCATATTGACAAATCACTATGTTATATTATATTACTACTGATTAACGCAATTTAACTCACGCAGCGGTTGTCTGGAACAGTGCCACTCAATCTTCTCACGGGACTATTGAACCCTATCTTGCCGCCCCAACTGAACAGAACATTATCGAATCAATGCGAACTGCATTGCAGTGATGTGTCTTAGGCGTTTAGCCCAGTGTCGACTGGAACACGGGTGAATCCCAACGTCTGGAAGAGAAACTCTATCGACAAACGATTAAATCAGTCGCACCGAGCCACCGGGTTCGTCTCCGATAATATCAGCTAGTCCGTACACCTCAATCGTACCCGTGTACCCCTGCGCAGTGACTGCATTCTGGATGCCTTCTTTGGCTGGCTTGTCATCGGTGAGAACGATCACACCCGATGTTGAACGGTCTCTGACGTACTGGATTTCGGCCCCGACGAGAACCGTATCCGCCTTTTCGACCTCATGTTCGGGTTTGTCGGTCGTGTTCGCAATTGTTCGTCTGTAATAGGAGTCGACTATGTTATCAGAGAGTGTCTAGCTCTCGCAGGCTTTGCACTCAAGGATATTTCGGCTGAACTTCTGTGCAGCATTCACGCTGTTCTGGTAGTAGAGCGTTTTAACGCCCTTTTTCCACGCTTCAATGTAGAGTTGGTTGATCTCTTTGACACTGACTTCACTTGGATCAATCGTGACATTGAGGCTCTGAGATTGGTCAATGTGTTTTTGTCGTTGTGCAGCTTGGTTGATAATCGCCATTTGGGGTATCTCGGCGAAGGTTTTGAAGACCTCTTTTTCTTCGTCCGTCAGACAGTCGAGATGCTGCACACTGCCGTCTTTGCTTGCGATACTGTCCCAAACTTTTCTTTTGTCTTTGTCTTTTTTGGCGAGGATGGCTTGGAGGAATCGGTTTTTCTGGGTTGATTTGAGCTTCGCGCCATCTCTCACGAAGTAGTTCGACTTCAGTGGCTCAATGCTTGGGCTGACTTGACCCAGAATAATACTACTCGATTTCGTTGGAGCCACACTCATCGTGGTCGTATTCCGTCTGCCATAGCCCTCAAGCACTTCTGGTTCGCCAAACTCTTCTGCAAGTTCTTCACTTGCTTTGTAGCTTTTTTCCTTAATCGTCCGGAACACTTGTTCGTTTTCTTGCATCGCCTCCATGCTGTCGAACGGAATCATCTTGCTCTGGAGGTAGCTGTGCCAACCGAGAACGCCGATTCCAAGGGCCCGGTGTCGCTTTGCAAACCGCACGGCCCGCTCCATGAACTGTGTTCCGTCTGCTTTCTGGATGAACTCTTCCATCACCGCATCAAGGAACCACGTGAGTGTTTCAACGGCGTCCGTGTCTTTCCACTCCTCGTAGTGGAGTGCGTTCATACTTGAAAGACAGCAGACGAAACTCTCCTCAGGTGTGGCTGGGAGTGCAATCTCGCTGCACAGGTTGGATGCATTAATCTCGTAGCCTTTGTCCTTGTAGACCTGGGGCTTGCCCTCATTCATGTTGCCTCTGAAGATGAGGTAGGGAACACCGATGTTGATCCGCGTCTCGATGATCTTTGCCCACGTCTCTCTTTTTTCGGTATCACCGTCGACCATCTCTTGGAACCACTCATCACCGATGATGACTCCGTAGAAAATATCCTGTACTGGATCACCCTCTGTTTTGATCTTGAGCCATTCATCGAGGTCATCATGTTCAATATCGATATATCCTGCAAACTGACCTCTTCGAGTTTCACCCTGACTCACCACATTGATCGCTGTGTCGAACAGTTCGGTAAAACTGTAACTTCCGTTACTCTTTCCGTTGTTCGTAATCGGGCTGCCTCGCGGCCGTATTTCACCGAAGTAACCGCTTGTGCCTCCGCCCAACTTCGTCATTTCACCCACTTCGGCGTGGGTGTAGAGAATACTCTCCATGCTGTCTTCCATGTAGCTGCCGAAACAGCTGATAGGGAGGCCTCTGTTCAGTCCAAAGTTCGCCCAGACTGGGCTTGCGAGACTGTAGAATCCTCTGCTCATGTAGTCGTAGAACCGGTCTGCAAAGCCTTCTTCGTCCAGGATCTCTTCGGCGTTCTCTGCTATCTGTCTGATTCTTTCTTTCGGTTCGACCCCTTCAATCAGGTATCCTTCTCTGAGGAACTCTTTGCTGTCCTCGTTCAACCAGTAGAAAGATTCTTTATGCTGTTCTCTGACTTGTGTGAGTTCTGCTTGTGCCATTGTTAGAACATCTCCTCGGCTGTAACGCTCTGCGTATGTTTGTTGTATGTGGTCGATCTCTTGCTGAAGAAGTCGTTGTCTTTTGTCATCATGATATCCTCATCGAACCAGCGAGTCTCCTCAAGTAGGTCATCATCTGTCTCGAACAGTGGCTCTACTCCGACATTCTCCAGACTCTGATTGAATCGGTCTTTCAAAAACTCGTTTATATACTCTCTGGGAAGGAATTCTAGTTCTCCCTCGCTGAATATCCAGTCCAGTATATCCATCTCTGCTTCGTAGGCCTGCTGACAGGCCTCTTGAATTTCCGCTTCGAATTCATCATCGAACAGATCTGGATTCTCTTCTTTGATCGTTTCTACCAGTTCAACGCCGAACAGTCCGTGAATCTGTTCTTCCTTGCTGGTTGCTTCGACAGCGTTGGATATGCCTTTGAACTTCTTTTCGTACTTATCGAAGCTCGTCATAATGAGGAACTGACTGAACAGTGAGACATGTTCAACGAACGTACTGAACAGAAGAATGCTCATCACGTACTCGTCTGTATCGTCGCTGTCTGCACTCCCCAGACACTCATCAAGGTATTCTATTCTGTTTTTTATCGCTGGTACTTCGGTCACCTGTTCGAAATCCTCGGTGATTCCGAGAATGTCGAGCAGGTGACTGTAGGCGTCCATGTGCCGGACTTCACTTTCTGCGAACGTCATCCCGACACTGCCGATTTCTGCTTTGGGCATCTTTTCGTAGATGTCCGACCAGAACGTTTTGACTTGCACTTCGATCTGTGCGATGGCCAACATCGTCCGTTTAATGACGGTCTTCTCAGCAGGCGTTGTGTTGACTTTGAAGTCTTGGACATCTCCAGAGAAATTGAACTCAGTGTGAACCCAGTAACTGTTCCGTATCGCATCAGTATACTCAAGGAAATTGTTGTACTCATACGGTTTCAGCTGTGTTCGCTCCGAGAAGATGTCGGTCTTTGGTTTGTTAGTTATATGTTTGTTATCACTCATTGATGTGTCTCTCACTCAAGCGTCTGCTGTTGGGTGCGGTCTATTTTTCTCGTTCGTTGGGTCAGTGCGCTCGAACGCGTCCGTGTCGTTTTCTGGGCAGTAGTTCGCAGTCTGTGCTCGCTCAGTCGACGAGTGACCGAACAGCCGTTTGTTCTCCGTGTGTGCGTCATGGTGAATCGTCGGGTGCTTCGAAATCCTCGATTTCTGCGTCCAAGACTGCATCAAGTTCTCTCAAGAATTCTTGTGGCTCTGAAAATGCTTTGTACACCGAGACAAACCGAATGTAGGCCACCTTAT
>CAZOOU010000141.1:0-4160 GCA_964581495.1 uncultured Haloferacaceae archaeon | reverse complement strand
ACGTACGAATCCCGCGAGCAGTCGTGGCAACAGAGCAAAGTCGACCGGTCGCTGGCGTTGATTCGGACGCTCGGCAGCGTCGAACTCACCGAGGCAAAACGGGTCGCAGGCCGGCTTGCTGACCAACTTCCCCGGTCGGCCGCCGACCAGCTCGACGATGAACTCGCGAGACAGCAGCCAGACGACAGCGAGCCCCCCTCGTCGATCAGCGAGCCACCGACCAACGACCCAGCCGACTGACGAGCTATTCGCCGAACCGTCGCTGTCGGTTCTCGTAATCCAGCAGCGCGCGCAGATAGTCGCGCTTGCGGAAATCCCGCCAGTTGACGTCGGTAAAGTAGAGCTCCGAGTACACCGACTGCCAGATCATAAAGTCCGACAACCGCTCGGCACCGGTTTTGATGACGAGATCCGGCTCTTCGCGAAACACCAGTCGGTCGTCGATATGTTCGGCCGCAATCTCGTCGGGCGACAGCTCGCCGCGGTCGACGGCGGCTGCAAGTTGACGGACGGTCTCAGTAAACTCCCGTTTGCCCCCCAGCCCAATCGAGAGCTGGATCGGCTCGTCGACCTGTTCGGTGTCGCCGGGGCTGCGGACTGCAAGCGGTCGGGGGGCCGACAGCTCGGCGAGTTCACGTTCGAGCGTCGGCACCACGGCCTCATCAAGCACGCTTACCGAGACGGTCACTCGGTCGGCCCCGTACTCGAAAGCCCACTCGAAAAACGCCGTGAGCGTCTCGTAGGCTCCCTGTTCGAGTAGATCTCGCTCGGTGATGACCACCGCGATATGCTGCGGTGGGTCCTGCAGGCGGCGGCGAAGTCGAAACGAGAGATACGCATCATACAGCACTGCCAACATATCTGCGGCGAGCGCCTAAAAATCCCGCTGTCACCGTCTCACACACGGTTTCGGCATGTCGGGAGCGTTAAGTGTGTCTCGGAGATATCCCTTGCTGTGACAGACCGGCTTCGACGCGCTGGCGGATTCGCTGCGGTCGCTAGCCTTGCGCTGGCGGCACCGGTGCTCGGCCCGTCGACGGCGGTCCTTTTCGGAATCGTTGGGCTTGCTGCTGGCTTGCTTATCAGTGAGGGGCCGGTGTTCGATCTGTTTGCCCGCCCGGGCGACTGGGAGGACGGCCGGCTCAACGGGCTGGCCGGCTTTTCGCTTGCGGCAGCCGCACTCGCGCTGTTGTCGACCGTCCCCCAGAGCCCCCTGCCGGTCGAAGTGTTCGTGGCGACGCTGTTCATTCTCGGCTTCGGGAACCTCGGCATGGAGGCCGTCCGCCGGCTGAGCAGCGAGCCGTTCGTAACCGTCGCTGGCTTCGTCGCGGCGGCGTTCGTGGCCGGCATTGTGGGCCAGTCGCTGGTCGACCTCCAGTTCGGACGAGCGATCGACTGGTCGACGGTGATGTTTCTCTCGATTGTCGGCGCGCTGATCGCCGCGCTACTCAGAGAACTGCTGTACGAGCGGGACGATCCACTCGTCTTGTTGTCGGTCGGACTCGTGTTGTGGCTGTTTGCGGAACTCGTTGCCAGCGTGCCGCCGGTCGAACTCGTCGCCGCACTCGCCGTGACAGTGGTTCTCGGCGGGATCTCCTACGGCCTCGGCACCGCCTCGGTGTCAGGGATGCTGACCGGCGTGCTGTTGGGTGTGTTGACGATTGTGCTGGGCGGGTTTGGCTGGTTTGCCGTCCTGATCGCGTTTTTCGCGATCGGTGGGCTTGCCTCGAAGTTTCGGTACGGCGACAAAGAACAACGCGGCGTGGCCGAAGGCAACGACGGAGCCCGGGGGACCGGCAACGTCCTCGCAAACGCGGCAGTCGCACTCGGAGCCGTCTTCGGCTTCGCGCTCGTCGACGCGACGAGTACGCTCGGCGTGGCGTTTCTGTTCGTCTTTTGTGGCTCGCTTGCGACCGCGCTCGGCGATACGCTCTCCAGCGAAATTGGCGGCCTGTTCGACCGTCCGCGACTCATCACGACGTTCGAACGCGTCGACCCCGGCACTGACGGCGCAATCACCTGGCAGGGCGAACTCGCCGGCATCGCTGGCGCGACGCTCACCGGGCTGTTGTCGATGGCCGTCCTCCCGTTGGGGGCGATGTGGTCGGCCGCCGCCATCATCGCCGCCGGCGGCGTGGTCGGCATGACCGTCGACAGTCTGCTTGGGGCAACGCTCGAAGGCGGTCGACTCGGCAATCAGTGGGTTAACTTCCTGGCAACGCTCAGCGGCGGGCTGGCCAGCGGCGCGCTCGCCGTGTTCCTGTTGTAACATGTACACTCCACCCCCAGTCAGACCAGCCCGCTCGGCTGACGCCGAGCGGCTCAGAGAACTCCAGACACACCTCCCGGAGCCGTCGCCCGCACTGCTGTCGGCCGCCCTCGACGAGCTGTCGACGACCGTCGAGCCATTGGCACCGACAGCGAGAACGTGGCGACTGCGTGTCAGTCCGAACAGCAACGACGAGCCAGTCGGCTATCTGCTCGCCTTTGACAGCCGCGGGACGCATATCGCGGAGGTGGTCGTTGAGCCTGCCTTCCGCCGGCAAAATCGGGCGAAGCTCCTTTTGGCGTCGGTGTGTGCGTCGACCAGCCAGCCGGTGACAGTCTGTGTCGCAGCCGAAAACAGGCCGGCACGGTCGCTGTACGAACAGTGTGGCTTTGTCGAATCCACTCGCACACCCGAACAGTTCGAGTCGGGCGAGGGGATCACGATGCGATACGAGCCGGCGTCGACGCAGTAAGAGGGTCGGTTAGGCGGTGACGTCGGGTGGGTCGGCCAGCAACTGTTCGGCCGTCAACACCCGTGTGCCGACCGGCTGTTTGACGAAGTCGCCGGTCGAACGAGCGATGATGTGGTCGACGCCGCGCTGGGCGGCGACATCCAACACGGCCTGGCCGAGTTCGCCGTCGATGACGACCGCAAACGGGACTGCACCGCTTTCGAGCGTCTCGACGAGATCGGCCGGGTCGAGTTCGGCCTGCGTGCCGAATGACTCGGTGAGTAGTCGAGCACGGCCAGTCTCTGCGTCGATAATCTCTCGGACGTGACTCCGGAGCGTTGCGGGCGACTCTGGGCTGTTGGCCGTCTCTGTCGACTCGTCGTCGACCGACTGGTCGGTGTCGGCTGTGTCCTGACCGTCGTCGGGTGTCGACTCCGCATCAGCGGCTGGCGGCTGGCCGGCATCGGTTGGCGGCTGCCCGTCGTCGACGACTGCTTGCTGGTCGACTGCTGGCTGGTCGTTGACACTTGCTGGCTCCGGCTCAGTCGTCGACTCGGGAGACGACCCTGTCGGCGGCTCACTCGGCGGTCCAGCCATCGGCTCTGCGGAAGCCTCGCTGTTCGAGTCGGTCGACCGCTCGTCAGTGTCGTCGGAACTGGTTGGGATGACCTCGACCTCGGTAGCCGACTCCGTCGCTGTGGATGGATCTGTTGTCGCTGGTTGGTCGACCGAGCCGGTTGTCGACGGTTGGTCGAGAGTCGTGTTGCCGCGGCTGGTTTCGACGAGTCCAGTGATCGTCTCGCGGATGTTTTGGGTATCGCCGATCCGGTCGGCGGCGATCTTCTCGCGCAGCAGCGAGTGGATATCCGCCCGCGAGAGGTCTTCGACGGATCTGTCGGCCGGGGCGAACACGACGTAGTCGACCTCGCCGACCTGCAGCAGCTCTCGCAGGATGAGTTCGCCGCCGCGGTCGCCGTCGACAAAGACAGTGACAGTGCGGTCGGTCGTCAACTCGGCGACTGCGTCGGGCACGTTCGTCCCTTCGACGCCGATTGCGTTTTTAATGCCGTGTTTGAGCAACTGGAGCACGTCGGCGCGGCCTTCGACGATAATGATCGCATCCGAGGAGGCGACGCTGGGGCCCGCCGGAAGACCGGCGTACTCGGCGATCTCTTCGACCTGGACCGACGCTCTGACATCCGACAGGAGCTCCTCGCTGGAGATCGCGGTTTCGTCGAACGCCGTCGCCAGCAGCTCTTTGGCACGGTCGACGACTGCCCGTCGTTTGGCTGCGCGGACGTCCTCGATGGAGGTGACCTCGATCGTGGCTCGACAGGGGCCGACTCGCTCGATTGTCTCTAAGGAGGCTCCGAGCACAGCGGTTTCGGCTTTGTCCAGGCTCGTCGCAATCGTGAGTTCGCCGAACGATTGGCCGTTTTC
>CAZOOU010000140.1:0-4194 GCA_964581495.1 uncultured Haloferacaceae archaeon | reverse complement strand
TCGTGGGACCAGCAGGTGATGATGCCCGAAGGCGGCACGCCTGCCCGCTCCAAGCAGTTGTCGACGCTGTCGTCGCTCTCGCACGAACTGCTCGTCGACGGCCCCGTCGGTGATCTTCTCGACGAGCTTGAAGACGTCGAACTCACCGACGATCAGGAGGCGGTCGTCCGCGAGGTGCGTCGACAGTACGTCCGCGCCGAGCGCGTTCCCCGCGAGCTGGTCGAAGAAATCTCCGAAGCCACGTCCGAGGCACTCGGCGCATGGGAGTCGGCCCGCGAGAACGACGACTTTGCGGAGTTCGCCCCACATCTCGAACAGTTAGTCGACCTCAAACGCCAGTATGCCGAGCATATCGACCCCGAAGCCGACCCCTACGCCGTGTTATTTGCCGACTACGAACCCTGTTTGCCGCTGTCGCAGGCCGAATCCATTCTCGACGAACTCCGCGAAACGCTGGTCCCGTTGATCGAGGAGATTCGGGCCTCTGAGGCCGAGCTTGCAACCGACGCATTCGACGGAACGTACGATACCGACACTCAAGAGGACCTCTCGCGAGAGGTCCTAGAGCTACTGAACTACGATTTCGACCGCGGTCGACTCGACGTGTCGACCCACCCGTTCACCTCGGGCAACCAGTTCGACTGCCGGGTGACCACGCGGTTCGACGAGAACGATCCAATCGGCGCGCTCACCTCAACCATCCACGAGTTCGGCCACGCCTACTACACGCTTGGCCTGCCGGACGACGAGTTCGGCACGCCTCTGGGTGACCACCGCAACCTCTCGGTACACGAATCCCAATCGCGGCTCTGGGAGAACCATATCGGCCGCTCTGAGGCGTTTTGGAGCCTCTTGTTACCGAAGTTCAAAAATGCATTCCCGGAGGCCGACGGGCTGTCGACGCACGACGCGTACGAAGCGGCCAACCAGGTGTACGACGAGAACTTCATCCGCGTTGAGGCCGACGAGCTGACCTACCATCTCCACATCATCGTCCGGTTCGAGATCGAACGCGAGTTGATCGGCGGCGAACTCGCGGTCGACGACGTGCCCGCCCGCTGGAACGAACTGTACGAGGAGTATCTCGGTATCACACCTCCCTCGGACGCGATGGGCTGTCTCCAAGACATCCATTGGAGCCACGGCAGCTTCGGGTATTTCCCGACCTACTCGCTTGGCAGCGTGATGGCCGCCCAGCTGTACGCTGCCGCCGAAGACGAGCTCGGCGATCTCGAAACCAAAACGAAAAACGGCGAGTTCGAGACGCTGGGTGAGTGGCTCCGCGAAAACATCCACCGACACGGCCAGCGATACGAGACCAACGATCTCGTTGTCGAGGCGACCGGCGAGGACTTTTCGGCCGAGGCGTTCACCGACTACGTCACCGAAAAGTACGGCGAGTTATACGACCTCTAACCGGCAGTAAGAACTGACTACTGGACTCTTTTTCAACCACTGCCCCAGGTACGCTCGACAGAACGGTTTACTTGTCGGCGTTCGACAGTCCAATATGAATAGCAAGGAGTTTCGACGGTCGATTCCTGCGCTCTCCGAGGTCACCTTTTTTAATACCGGTGCGAGCGGGCCGAGTCCACAGCCGGTGATCGACGCGGCGACGGACTCTCTGGCCCACCACAAAGCCGTGGCTCCGGCCGCCGAGGGGATGTATCCGGCAGCCGCTGAGGCCCGCGAGGAAAGCCGCGAGACGATTGCCGCCCATCTCGGCGTCGACCCGACTGAACTCGCACTCACCGAATCAACGAGCGACGCGATCAGCGCGCTGGCAGCCGCCGTCGACTGGCAGCCGGGCGATGTAATCGCACGGACCGATCTCGAACATCCGGCAGGCGTGCTACCCTGGCAGCGAGCGGCCCGCCAGCACGGCGCGACCGTGCGCGTAATCGAGACAAACGAGGGCCGAATCGACCGCGAGAGCTACGTCGAAGCGGTCGAAGCTGCGCGGCTCGTCTGTTTTAGTTCGATCTCGTGGAACTACGGCACACAGCTCCCGGTCGACGAGCTGGTCGACATTGCTCACGACGCCGACTGTGCAGTGCTCGTCGACGCTGTCCAGTCGGCGGGCCAGACGGCGATGGATCTCGACGCCTGGGGAGCCGATTACGTCGCCGGCTCCGGCCACAAGTGGGTGCTTGGCCCCTGGGGATCGGGCTATCTCTACGTCAGATCGGGCGCTGAAGCCGATCTCCACCCGGCACAAGTCTGCTACAGCAGCGTCGTCGACCCCGAGGCCGCCGACTACACGCTTAAAAACAACGCCCACCGATTCGAGCGCGGCACGGCCTCGCCCGCCCCACACGTCGGGATGGCCCGAGCAATCGAGATCTTGGAGTCGGTCGGCCTCGGCAACATCGAATCGCGGATAGCGCGGCTCACTGACCGCCTCAAAGGGGCTCTTCCAGCTGACCAGCTGTTGAGTCCGTCGACGTTCGAATCAGGCCTTGTGACAATCGACGTCGACGACCCTGATTCGGTCGTCGAACAGCTCAAAAGGGAGGGAGTTCGGATTCGCTCATTGCCCGAACCCGACGCTGTCCGGGCCTCCGTTCACGCGTTTAACACAGCCGACGAGGTCGACGCGCTCGTTGAGGCGCTCGAACGCTGTGGGGCGGTCGACTGATTCGTCGCCCATTTTGCGTCGGGTGAGGCGAACCGTCTGGATTTATGACCTGCAGGTACACAGTAGCCACTACTGGTTGATTCGCCTGTATGATCGCTGGACTTCTTGTCTTCTTTGGCCTCGGTGTGGTCGTCGTGGTGCTCCACAAGCTGGGCCACTACGCCGTCGGGCGGTGGCTGGTCGGTATCCAGCCATCGAACATCAAGCTGGTCTGGGGGCTGCCGCAGTATGTCGCGCTTTCCGACGGCGACACCTGGGTGAGCCCGCTGACGTTTGCAGCGTATCTCGACACCTACCGGCAGCAGGACCCCGAGTCGACCTACCTTGCAGTGTATCTGGCCGCTGGCGTGCTCGCCCAGACGATCGGTGTTGTCACGATCGGTGGCCTCGCGCTCGTCGCCGGCGTGCCGCTTGTCGGCCAGTCGGTGGTCCTTATTTCAGTGATCCTGACCGGCGTTCACCTGTTTTCGGATCTCGGCGCGACGCTGCACATGGGCTCGGAGTCGGGCGAGTTTTCGGCGCTCTGGGGACAGTCTCCGGCGTCGACGGTGGCTGTCTTCGGACTGTTTGTCGTCACTCATAGCCTGTTGTACGCCCAGTTTTGAGTTTTGGGTTAATTTTGGTAAAAACGACTGTGCAGCCAGCTACGACGCCGTACTAACGATTTTGATGACGTCGCCGTCTTCGAGTTCGTAGTCCTCCGAGATTCGGCGCTTTGTTTTCCCGTTGACCGCATGGAGATAGCCTTCGGCGATGTCGGTGTGGACTGCTGCGGCGAGATCTGTCGGCGTCGACCCCTCCGGGAGCAAAAAGGCGTCCGGCAGCACGTTGCCCTGGGCGTCGGTCCATTTGGTTTCGTTTTGGACCGGGTAGGCGGTGATCCGATCGAGCAGCTCGTAGACGGCGGCGTTCAGCGCGCGCTGGACGCCCGTCCCACCGTGGTCGCTCATTACCTCGCGGATCTGTTCGAGCCCCGCCTGTTGGGAATCGCTGAGATCGCCCGTGATCTCGAAATCCTCGTCGCCGGGCTTGTAGTCGACGACGCCGGCCTCGACGCCACGACGGAGCGCGAGTTCGCCGTCCGCAGTCGCAGGAATCACGATCTCGGCGGCCTCTTCGAGTCGCTGGAGTGTCTCTTCGTCGGCGATGTCGACCTTGTTGGCGACCAAAATGATCGGCTTCGTCTGTGTGCGAACCGCCTCGGCGAGTGCGTTGCGGTCGGCGTCAGTCCACTGGATCGGGTCCTCGGGGTACTCAAGGGCGCGCAGACAGGCTGCCACGTCAGCAACCGTCGCGCCGAACCCAGTCATGAGATCAGTCAGTGCGTCGTTGATGTCGAACTCCGGTGAGCGAGATTTTCGCTCGACGGCCTCCCAGTTGCGCTCGATAATGCCGGCGAGCCACTGGTTCATCTCGCTTTCGATGAACTCGACGTCTTCGACGGGATCGTGGCTCCCCGCCTCGACGGGTTCGCCCTCGGCGTTGGTGCTGCCGGAGGCGTCGAGCACATTGAGGATGGCGTCGGCGTTGGTGAGTTCGTCGAGAAACTGATTGCC
>CAZOOU010000139.1:0-4199 GCA_964581495.1 uncultured Haloferacaceae archaeon | reverse complement strand
GGAAAGCCGATCACCGTCGCAATCGTCAGCGTAGGCGGTGCCTTCTCGGCGGTAGCCTCGACATAACAGGGTGGAATACAGACGTTCATCCCGTGGTCGACGGCCTCGTCGACGACGCGGTCGACGGCTTCGGGCGTCGTGGTTGGCCCCAAGACGGTATGGTCGATGCGTGTGGCGAGATCGGTGCGGTTCATATCCCGTGGATGAATGGAACGCTCAAAAAGCCTCCTTCGGTACTGTTTTGGGTCGAACCCGACAGTCACCATACATGGTCTTGCTCCCCGAAGGGTTCGCCCTGCCGCCGTGGCCGTATCTGGTCGGCCTGCTTGCTGGAGTGGTGGCCGTCGGCTACGGGTTGTATCGTCGACAGCCCGCGGTGACCGCCCATCATATACTCGGGTTGGCTCCCTGGATGGTCGTCGGCTCCTGTCTGCACGTGTTGTATGTTATTCAGGGACTTCCACCAGCAATCGAACCGCTTGCGGGAACGGCGGCGGTGTATCTCACGGTGGCCATCCTCGGTGCGGCGGTCTGGTTGGCCGCCGACTCGCTCCGCCCCGAGCAGGTGCCCACGATTCTCGCGGCGAGTGGGTTGGTGGCACTAACTCCGGTGGTCGTTGGCGCGCTCGCAGTCGGTGCCGACCGCGGGACGCTCTCGCTGTTTTGGCCAGCGGTCGGCGCGGTCGCTACGCTGCCAGCGACGGCTCTCGCATGGTTCGGCCTCCGTTGGCTCCGCCCCGAGGAGACAGCGACAACGGGTGCGGTCGGCCTCTTGGCCCTGTTTGGGCACGTGCTGGATGCCGTATCGACAACCGTCGGCGTCGACATGTTGGGATTTGGCGAGCGAACGCCGCTTTCGCGGTGGATCATGGAGTTTGCCGCCGAGCTTCCGACCGCGGAGTTGCTGGGCACTGGCTGGCTGTTTTTTTTCGTGAAAGTCGGACTGGTCGGCGGCGTTGTCGTCTTGTTCGCCGACTTTATCGAAGAAACACCGACGGAGGGCTATCTCCTGTTGGGATTCATTGCAGCCGTCGGGCTCGGTCCTGGCGCGCATAACCTCCTTTTGTTTGCGGTGACTGGTGGCCACTGATCGGTCGGGCCGAGTGCTGTCTGACGGGAGTTATATACCGGTCGGTTGCACACTGTACGGATATGGATGGATCGCTGTCGACGGTCATGGCCACTGCGCCGCTGTCGTGGTCGGTAATCGTCGCTGTCGGTGCGCTGGCCGGGGCCGTCGCAGCCGTTGTGATGGACTGGCCGATGAGCCGACAGCCTGACGGCTTTACGCCCGCCGCAATCGCCGCGGGCGTCCTTACCCGACAGTCGGTCGACGAAGTGTCGATGGCACAGCTACTGGTTGTCCACCATCTCGCTGGCCTGCTGGCGGGCGTGCTCTACGGGCTGGCAGTGGTCGGATTCACTGCGAGCCTGCCGGCCGTTGTCTCTGTCGGTGGACTCGACCTGCTGGCGCATCTGCTGGGGGTTGGCCTTGTTGTGGGATTCATATACGGCTTTTTCGCACACCTCGTGTTGCCGCGGGCTGGCGGCCGGAGCTACGAAGAACAGGCGACTGCGATCCGCGGCCAGTGGCTCCGGTCGTCGCTCGTGTTCGGTGCGACACTGGCGATACTTGTCCCACTGACAGTGCTGTCGATAGCCGGGTGAGGATTACTCGTCGTCTTTGGGTGGGTTGTCGAGTTTGCTCTCGATTTCTTCGGTCTGTTCTTCGATCTTTTCTTCGAGTTTGCCCTCGACCTCCTCGGTTTGGGCTTCGATCGTCTGTTCGACCTCGTCGGCCCGTGGTCGGCGGTCGACCCGGTCGTTGATCGCTTCGAGCTTTTCGATTACTTCTGCGACCTCTTTGCCGACTGTTTTCTCAACGGTTTGATCGACTGTTTTTTCGACTGTCTCGGAGACCTCTTTGTCGACGGTTTCGGCGACCGTTTTCTCGACCGTTTCGGAGACCTCTTTGTCCACCGTCTCGCCGACGGTTTCGGCGACCGTTTTCTCGACCGTTTCGGAGACTTCCTTGTCAACCGTTTCGCCGACGGTTTCGTCGACAGTCTGGGCGACGGTTTCGGCGACCTCACGGGTCATCCACTCGGGGTCAAACCGGGCCATCTTCCAGACGACGTGGATCAGATACGACAGCAGCACACCGATTGCGAACGCAATACCGACGTTGGTGCCAACGATCATAAACAGCACAATCGCCACAAAAATCAGCAGACCGTAGGCGACATCAACCAGAAAGTCGACACGGGACGGATTCATTCGCGACCCCCTACTAGTTGGCTGCTCGTATATCTCATGTACCGACTGTTAGAACCCAGTGGGGTAAAAAGACCTGATTGCGCGCCAGCGATACCGACTGTGTTCGGTGATCTCTCGCGTGCCAGCGCGTCTCTCACAGATCAACGCCTAACTGTCGACGCGCTTCGAGCCCGGACTGAAACCGATCCAAAACCGCTTTTGAATGGTTCGAACAGCCGAGGATACCGACAGCGCCGGCTTCGATCATCACCACCGGCATCCCCATACTGTGATGCGAGCGTCGACAGCCCGGACACTGAACGCCACCGGCTGGAACGTGAGCCAGCAGCTTTGCGGACTGTTCGGCAGTGAGTTCGCAGATCGCCCGGAACTGTTCGAGATGAGCGTCACACCCCACCAGCGGCACCGTAAGGGTATCGAGCAACAGAAACGAGACCGCCTGACGGCCGCCGGACTGTAACGCCGCCTCACAGTCGTCGCACTGTGGACCCCGACCGGGAGGGCCCACGAACTCGTTTTCAGGTCCCATTGCGTCGCTTTTCAATTGCGTGGCCGGTACGTAAGTGATTGGGTTCAACCCGGTGTCGACGGCTGGTTACCCTCCGGGATGAGTCGTCGACCCGCCCGGTCTCAATATAACAGCCCAGAAAGCGAGGACTATCGCTCGTCAGGCTCCAGCTGTCCGACCTCGCCGCCGTAGATCACACCGCGTTCGGCATCGAGCGTCAGCGTATCGCCCTCGCTGAGTTCACCGGTGATATCCGCACCGGCAACGGTCGGAATGTCCAGTTCGCGTGCAAGTTTCGTGACAGTGCTTGCGGCCTCACTGCGGCAGTCGACAATTCCCGCAATAGCCTCGACATCACCGGTCAGCTCGCCGTCGAACTCCCGGTCAATGCCGACAATGGAGCCGGCCGGGAGTTTCGAGAGATCACCGTCGTCTGCCCAGTGGAACGCACCGACAGCAACCCCCGACACAACTGCCTCGGCCGACCCCAGCGTCTCTGCGGCGACATGGATTTTCAGCGTGTTCGAGGCGTTCGTGCTGTCGAGTTCGGTCATCATGCCCGACAGAACGACGACCGTCTCGCCGCTGTCGACCGCGGGCGTCCCAAGCGCCGTCTGGACCGCGTTTTCGATGATCGCGCTCGCGCCGCCCTCGGTGTAGGGTGTTGTTTCGGAGATAATCCCCCACGACAGTGCGAGCCGGCGGCGAACCTCGTCGCTCGGTGTCGAGCCCACGATGGGAACTGAGGGCCGGAACTTCGAGACTTTCTGGGCCGTGTACCCTGATTCGCTCGCCGCTACAATCGCGCCCGCATCGATATCGTCGACGAGATATCTGGCCGCCCGCGCGAGCGCGTCCGTTTGGGGTGCATCCGCCGCCGGCACGTTCTGTTCGACGTGTGCGGCGTACTCCTCGCTAGCTTCGACATCCCGAACGATCCGCGCCATCGTCTCGACGACGAGTGGGGGGTGGGCCCCCATCGCCGTCTCGCCGGAGAGCATCACCGCGTCGGTACCGTCGAGCACGGCGTTGGCCACATCCGAGGCCTCCGCACGGGTTGGTCGACGGTTTTCGGTCATCGAATCCAGCATCTCGGTGGCCGTAATAACCGGCACACCGGCGTTTCGACACTTGTTGATAATGCGTTTCTGTACCATTGGCACGTCCTCCAGTGGCATCTCGACACCGAGATCGCCACGGGCGACCATCACGCCGTACGAGGCTTCGATGATGCTGTCGATGTTGTCGACCGCCACATCCCGTTCGATTTTGGAGATGATCGGAATATCCGCGCCCAGATCCGCCAGCGTGTCGCTGATTTCGTGGACGAACTCGCCGTCTCGAACGAACGAAGCCGCAACGAAGTCGACCTCCTTTTCGGCGGCGACTTCGAGTTCCTGGCGGTCCTTTTCAG
>CAZOOU010000138.1:0-4223 GCA_964581495.1 uncultured Haloferacaceae archaeon | reverse complement strand
TCATGCCGCCCGTTTCGGTCTGCCACCAGGTGTCGACCACGGGGCAGGATTCGTCACCGATGTGTTTGTAGTACCATTTCCACGCCCGCGGGTTGATCGGCTCGCCGACCGTCCCGAGCAAGCGGAGACTCGACAGATCGTGGTTGTCGGGGTACTCGGTGCCCCACTTCATAAAGGAGCGAATCGCGGTCGGGGCGGTGTACAGCTGGTTGGCCTCGTATTCTTCGATGATTTCCCAGAGCCGGTTGCGGTCCGGATAGTCGGGGGTGCCCTCGTACATCATCGTCGTCGTTCCGAGCGCGAGCGGGCCGTAGACGATATACGAGTGGCCGGTGATCCAGCCGATATCCGCCGCACAGAAGTAGGTGTCCTCGGGTTTGACGTCCAGTACAGCGTGGGAGGTCCAGGCGGCCCACGAGAGATAGCCACCCGTCGTGTGTTTGACTCCCTTGGGTTGGCCGGTGGTGCCCGAGGTGTACATAAGGAACAACATATCCTCAGCATCCCGCGCTACTGGCTCGACCGTCTCGCCGGCGTGTTTCTCGACGAGTTTCTCGTAGCTGTGGGTGTGTTCGGTCCAGTTGTGCGGGATTTCGTCCGCTTTCGGAAGCCGTTCGACGAGGACAGTGTCGACGGTGTGGTCGACGTTGTCCAATCCCTTGCTGGCCTTCTCGAAGTGGTCGAGCGGATCACCACGGCGGTAGTAGCCATCGCAGGTAACCAGATACTCCGAGTCGGCGGCGGTCATCCGCGTGGCGAGTGCGTCGGCCGAAAAGCCCGCAAACACGACCGAATGCGGCGCACCGATTCGGGCACACGCCAGCATGGCGATGGGGAGTTCGGGGATCATCGGCATATACAGCGTCACCACGTCGTCTTCGTCGACGCCCAACTCCCGGAGGCCGGCCGCAAACTCGTTTACTTCGCGGTGGAGCTCGCTGTAGGTGTACGTGCGGTTGGCCTCCTCTGTGGGTTCGCCAACCCACTCGATGGCGGCTTCGTCGCCCCGCTCGTCGAGATGGCGGTCCAGGCAGTTCGCCGAGGCGTTGAGTTCGCCGCCGGTGAACCACTCATAAAACGGTGGGTTGCTGTCGTCGAGAATCTCGTCGTACTCGCTGGTCCATTCGATGAGATCCGCACACCGCTCGAAGCAGTCGGGCCACTCCTCGTCGAACGCTCGGTAGATTCCTGGATCGGTGACGTTCGCCTGCTCGACGAAGGAGTCGGGAGCTTCGAACGCGTCCTGTTCGGCCAGTCTGGCCTCAAGGTCGACATCTGTCTCAGACATACGATGTAACTGTCTGTATTGTCAATGATAAATGTACGCCACGGTCTGTCGCCCACTGACACGTGCGGTTTCTGTGGGGTCGGGCCGCTGTGTACTCCATATATCAATGGATTTATTCTGATCGGTGGCGGTTAGTCTACCAGTACTGCCGCGAATGATCGACATACAGACCGACAGAGAGCCGATACTCGTGTTCGATTCTGCGAGCGATGTCGTCGGCTCCGATCAGTCGCCGTTTTATACCTCACTCTGGTCGACGTTCGACGTCGACCACACCGATGCCGTCGAGACGCTCTGCGAGGAGACGACCCCCCGCCAGTACGAGGCGGTCGTCTACCGCTGGCGGAGTGGTGCGATCGGCGATGTGACCGCGATTCTCGATGCGCTTCCAGCGGAGTTTCCGATCCCGTTTCTGGTTGCCGGTCCCAACGATCCCACTGCCGTCCGAAACGTGCTTGTAACTGCCGTTGATGGCTACATTCCGGCCGACGCCGGGGGTGCCAGCGAACTCGAATCCCGGATTGACACTGAGACACCGATCACCCACACTGCCGGCGCGGAGTCGGTCGACACTGCCGCGCTTCACGGCGCGATTGTCGAACAGATGCAGGACACCGGCTGGGTGTTTGATCCGGAACTGCGGATCAGCTACGTCAACGATCAGGTTGTCGACCGGATCGGCATTTCTGCGACTAGTCTCATCGGTCGCTCCCTTCGAGACGTGTTTGACGGATCGCTGTTGGACGCCGAGACGTACGCCGACTTCGAGACGGGACTGTCCGAACTGCTGGCAGGCGACCGCGAGAAGTTCCGCAAGCAGTTGCCCATCGATCCCCCTGAGGCAGCTCCGTACACGACCGACATTCTTCTGCGGCCCTACCGCGACTCCAGCGACGAAATCGTCGGTATCGTTGGCGTTGGCCGAGATATCACCGAACAGTTGGCCGAACAGCGTCGGATGGAACGCCAAAACGATCTGTTCCGCCAAGCCCAGCAGCTGGCGACCATCGGGGGGTGGGCCTGGGATCTGACCGACGACTCCATCGAGTTGACCGACGAGGTGTATGCGATCTACGAGATCGACGCCGAGTTCGATGCGACGATCGCCAACATCCTCCAGTATCATCCAGACCCCGACGGCGAGGTTCGCGCAGCGTTCGACCAACTGCGAGAGGGCGAGGCCGTCGACCTCGAAGCGCCACTCCGGACGGCCGACGGCACGAAAAAGTGGGTCCGAATCCACGGCTCGCCGAAACACGCCGACGGCGAGGTCGTCGAAATCATCGGCTCCGTGCAGGATATCACCGAGCGTCGACGGCTCGAAACGCAGCTCCGAAAGAACGTCGAGGCGCTCCGACAGCTGTATCAGATCTCGGCCGACACCACCCTGTCGTTTGCTGACCGAATCGACCACGTGTTAGCGATGACCTGCGACCGGTTAGATCTGCGCTACGGCTTTCTGACGACTGTCGACGACGAGACAAAAGAAATTATCGCGGCCCACGGCGACCACGACAGCCTCACGATGGGGACAACGACGCCGGTAGCCGACAGCTACTGCGAAGCAACAATCACCCACGAGTCGCTGTTTACTGTCAAAAACGCCGAAACCGAGGGGTGGGCCGACGAGCCACCCTCTCGCGACCATGGGTTGGCCTGTTATCTCGGCGGGACGATCACGATCGACGGCCGGCTGTATGGCACGCTCTACTTTGCCGATGAGGTTGCCCGCGAGCGGTCGTTTACCGACACCGAACTGGCGTTCGTCGAGGTGTTGACGAAGTGGGTCAGCTACCAGCTCGAACGCCGGTCGACCGAATCGAAACTCCGCGCGCTCCAGGAGACGACCCAGGCGTTTTTGACTGCCGACGACGAGTCGGCGGTCGCCGAGCTGGCGATGGATGCCGCAGACGAGATTCTCGAACTCCCACTGACGGGGCTGTGGCAACACGACCCCGACGAGGAGGCACTGTTGCCGGTCGCCCAGACCGACCAGTCGGATGTCTACTTCGACCACCAGCCCGTCTTCGAGTCCGGCGAGGGGCTGATCTGGAAGGCGTTTGCGATGAACTCGGTGGTTGTCGTCGACGATGTCCAAGCCGAGCCGAACCGGTACAACGACGATACGGCGATCAAATCCGAGGTTATCGTTCCCGTCCAGTCGTACGGGATGTTGGTGACTGCCACCCTCGAACAGCGGGAGTTTTCGGATCTGGAAGTCGACCTGCTGCGCATCCTGGCGACGAGTCTGAGCGCAGCGATGGTCAGAGTCGAACGCGAGGCCCAACTCCAGCGACAGAACGAACGGCTCAGTGAGTTTACCGGCTACGTTTCCCACGACTTGCGGAACCCACTGAGCGTCGCCCAGGGGTATATCGACCAGGCGATCGAAACCAACGATATCGACGTCCTGTCGTCGGTCAAGCGCTCTCATGACCGAATGCAGACGTTGATCGACGACATGCTGCTTTTGGCGCGAAAGGGCGAGATAATCGACCTCACGGGGCCGACACGAGTTCATGCAGTCGCCCGCCGGGCCTGGGAGGGTGTCGAATCACGCGATGCCGAGCTCAGCATCGAGGGCGAAGCCGTCATCGAGGCCGACGCCCCGCGGCTCCAGCAGGTTTTCGAGAACCTCTATCGCAACAGTATCGAACACGGCGGCCCCCATCTCTCCGTCCGCGTCGACTGTTCGGCGCACCGAATCGCTATCGCCGACGACGGTTACGGCTTCGACGACGATCCGCCGGAGCTCGACGCCGAGACCCGCGAATCAGAAGCTGGACTGGGGCTTTCTATCGTCGCCAAAATCGTCGACGCCCACGGCTGGGAGATCACCGCGATGGACGACGACAGCGGCGGCTCGCGCTTCGAGATTACTGGCATCGAACCCGCCGAGCTGCCCGACCCGGAGTCGGTCGACAGTGGGCCGTCG
>CAZOOU010000137.1:0-4256 GCA_964581495.1 uncultured Haloferacaceae archaeon | reverse complement strand
TCGACGTGAGACTTTTGAGCCCACCACACCGCGATAAGATATGTACCAGACACTCAGTGCCGAGGAGTTCCGGGACGAACTCGATGCGGGCGAGCAGCTGACGATCGTCGACACCCGCGGCGACGAGAGCTTCGAGAGCTGGCGGGTCGCCGACTCGATCCAGTATTTTTACAAACCGTTCCATGAGTTCGATCTCGACGCGTTCGAGGCCGAAACCGGCCTCGGGCCGAGCGACCGGATTGTCACCATGTGTGCGAAAGGCAAGGCCTCCGACTCGCTGGCCGCCGAGTTGGCCGACGCGGGCTACGCGGACGTGGCGGTCGTCGACGGCGGCATGCGCGCGTGGAGCGCGGTCTACGATCACGTCCAGATCGACTACGCGGCGTTTACGGTCATCCAGCTTCAGCGACGCGCCAAGGGCTGTCTGGGGTATGTGATCGCCCGCGACGGCGAGGCCGCCGTGTTCGATGCTACCCAACACACCGCGGAGTTCGAGGCTGCCGCCGACGCGCTCGACAGCGAGATCGTCGCCGTCTTCGATACCCACATCCACGCCGACCACATCTCCGGTGGCCGCAGCCTGGCTGCCGATCTCGATGTTCCCTACTATCTCGGTGAAAATGCCGGCGACCGCGGGGTCGACTACGAATACGAACCGCTCGGAGCCAACGAGGTCGTCTCGGTTGGCGGGCTCGATATCAAAGCCCTCGAAACGCCGGGTCACACCTCAGAGATGGTGAGCTATCTGGTCGGCAGCGAAGCGGTACTGACAGGCGATACGATCTTCGTCGACTCGCTTGGTCGCACCGAGCTCCAGTTTGGCGACGGCGATGCCGCCACCGGGGCCGAGCTGTTGTATGCGTCGCTGCACCGCACGCTCATGGCCGAGCCCGACTCAGTCAACGTGTTGCCCGGCCATTTCTCGGTCGAAAACGACGGGACGACGTCGATCACGCCCGGCAAGCCAGTCGACACGACGGTCGGGCTGCTCCGAACTGGCCTTGATCTGCTGGCCGCCGACCGCGAGGCGTTCGTCTCGGCGCTCACCGCTCGAATCCCCGAAAAGCCGCCGAACTACGAGGAGGTTATCGGCATCAATGCGGGCCGACAGACGGTCGACGACCCCGAGGAGGCGATCGACCTCGAACTCGGGCCGAACCGGTGTGCCGCCGAGGTAGACGCCGACTAACTCGGCTCACTCGGTTTACCCGGCTCACTCGTCGAGCCACGCAAGCGAGCAGTGATCCGCAACGAGTGTGGCAGCCCGGTCGTACGGCGAGTAGTCAGTGGCTACTTTTGTGGGACGATCTCGCCCAGCGGCCTCGAACACACGGTCGACGAACGCCTCCTTGACAGTCTCGTTTTCGAACAAGCCGTGTAGATAACAGCCCACGACAGCACCGCGGCGGGCTCCGAACGCGGCCGTCGACTCGCCGTCCCGACCGAACGGTGTCTCGACTGGCCCACAGGCCTCCGTCGTTCCCATATGTATTTCGTACCCCGAGACGGGCCCCTCGGCTCCCCGGAGCGGCCCCCGCCCGTCGACGGTGAGCGTTGTCTCGACCACCTGTTTCGTCTCGCTGAAGCTCGTTTCGACCGGCAGCAAACCGAGAGCCGAAAGGGCCGATCCATCGTCGACCGTCGTGCCTTCGATGTCGGCGTTGTGTATCCGCTCGCCGAGGATCTGGTAGCCGCCGCAGATGCCGACAATCGGCCCCTCAAACGCCCGTAACTGCCGGTCGAAGCCAGCTTGTTGGATGGCGAGCAGATCGTCGACCGTGTTTTTCGTGCCGGGTATCACGACTGCGTCGACCCCGTCGAGAGCACTGTCGAGCGGCAGGTAAGCCACCCGCACGCCCGGTTCATCGGCCAGCGGTTCGAGATCGGTGACGTTGGAGGCACGGGGAAGCCGGGGGACGCCGACTGTGACCGTCTGTTGGGGGTCGACGCCGTCCTCGTCGCCGAAGACTGCACGCTCGCCAGTCGGCGGCAGCGCGAGACTGTCTTCCTCGGGCAATCCGGGGTCGTCGTAGGGGATAACGCCGAGGACGTCGACGCCGGTTCGGGCTTCGAACTCGTCGAGTCCCGGTTCGAGCAGCGAGAGATCGCCGCGAAACTTGGTGATGATCACACCACGGACCTGCTCGCGGATGTCGCCGGGCATGAGTTCGAGCGTGCCGACAAGCGAGGCAAAGACCCCGCCGCGTTCGATGTCGGCGACGAGGATGATCTCGGCGTCAGCAAACCGGGCGGTCTCGGTGTTGGCCAGGTCTCGATGCTGGAGGTTGATCTCGGCTATCGAGCCCGCGCCTTCGGCGACGATCACGTCGTGGTCGACAGCCAGTCGACCGTGTGCCTCGCGAGCGGCGTCGCGGGCGTCGTGCCAGTGGCTATCAAAGTAGCTGCCGGCCTCGAAGTGGCCGACTGCACGGCCGTTACAAATGAGTTGGGATTCGCCGCCCCCTCGCGGTTTGAGCAGGACTGGGTTCTGGTCAGTCGTTGGCGCGATGCGGGCCGCACGGGCCTGGACGTACTGCGAGACACCGATTTCGCCATACGGCTGGCGCTCGGTCGCCTGTTTAACTGCTGGTGCGCGCGGCACCACACGAGCGTTGTTGCTCATGTTTTGGGCCTTGTAGGGTGCGACCGAGACGCCACGGTCCGCAAGCAGTCGACACAGGCCCGCGGCCACGGTGCTTTTGCCGACGTGTGAGGCGGTGCCAGCGACCAGAATCGTCCGGGCCATCGCTCAGTATTCGGTGCCGCGACGGGCGCGCTGGCCCGCATCGATCGGGTGTTTTTCCTTGCCGATTTGGGTAACGAGATCCGCGCTGTCGTACAGATAGTCGGGTTTCGAGTGGCTGCCGGTAATCACGAGTTCGAGATTCGGAGGTTTTGTCTCGACGAGGTCGACGACAGCCTCGGGGTCGACCAGTTCGCGGTCCGCGGCGTAGAGGAGTTCGTCGAGAATCAGCATATGGACGCCGTCGTCGGGTGAACCGTCGAGTGCGAACGGCTCGGTGAGATCAGCCGCCGCGGCAGCCGCAATGAGCTCTTGGGCGCGTTCGAACCCCGTTTGGGCGTCGGACTGGTGGTCGACCTCGTCGCTGCCGTCGGGCAAGGCGTGCCAGCCGTAGTGGCCGGTGTTCTCGTAGGTGAAGCCGGCCGTGGCGGCGATAGCGTTGTACTCGCCGCGGACGTCTTCGACGCTGTCGGCGCCGCCTTTCATAAACTGCAGCATGTGGACCCGAAAGCCGTGGCCGGCAGCGCGAAAGCCCATCCCCATCGCGGCGGTCGTTTTGCCTTTGCCGTCGCCCCAAAACAGCTGGACGAGGCCGAACTCGTCGGGCGCGCTGGGTTCGATCGGTCTCGCTTCGGGGCTGACGCCTTTGCCGGGGGTCCGGCGATGTGGCGGCGAGTCAACTGGGTCCGTGTCAGTCATCGGTAGTTGATACTGCAACTGCGAGGCTATGTCGGTTGTGTTCGAACAGTGACAGCGAGGCGTCGAAATCCGGACGGGGGTCGACCGAATAAGACGGACAAAGGCTCGGTGGGAACACGGTCGACACCACGCCGCGGTCTACTCACGTGTGCGCTACCCACAGATGGCCGCTCCGTGGTAATCGACCGCGAGGAGCATAGACCAGACAGTACCGAGACGACCGAGAAGCCATAGTACCGTACCGATAGGGTGTGCATCTGGATAGCACATGCGCGGTAGCTTCATTTATGTCACTGACTACCATACGCCTGCATGAGCGAAACAACCATTCCAGCCGAAAACGCACCGAAATGCGCCGTCTGCAGCGATCGTGTCGTTACGTACCCGAGCGACCAAGTTATTGCTACAACGAAAGACGGGAAAGTCGAGTACAAACATTTCTGTAGCGCTAGTTGTCAGTCGGAATACCACACCTAAACCTCTCGCGCGTCGCTGGGGCGGTCACTGCGGCTGTGGGCTGACGACCAGAGCGACTGTGTTTTGGCTGTTTGTGCTTGCTGTCCGTCCATTCAGTCGACGCTGAAGAAACCCTTTGAGGATACAGTTCCACGGGACTGTATGTCCACAGCCACAGAGCTCGCCGTGATCGGTGCCGGCCCCGGCGGTTACACGGCAGCGATTCGCGGTGCCCAAAAGGGTCTCGACGTGACGCTTATCGAACGCGAAACAATCGGCGGCGTCTGTCTGAACCACGGCTGCATCCCAGCCAAGGCGTTGATCCACGCCGCCGGCTTCCAGCGCGATATCGCCCACT
>CAZOOU010000136.1:0-4258 GCA_964581495.1 uncultured Haloferacaceae archaeon | reverse complement strand
GCTCTGTCCACTCGATGCCGCGGTTGGCGTGGTTCTGGTAGCCGATTTCGTAGGAGTCGATGCCAGCCATGCCGGCGATCGCGCCGGCGTGTTCCTCGACGTACTGGTCGTAGCGACTCCCCTCGTCGAGATATTTCGTTGGCGTCCCGTGGGCCGAAAAGACAAACGCCGTCTCGGGGTCGTTGGGGTCGAGTCCCTCCTCGGTGAGGAACTCCTGGATTCCCTCCGCGCGGAGGCGGTTGTAGATCGGCGCGCGGTGCCAGCCCGTGATCGCTGTAAACTCTGGATCGAAGCCCGACTCCTCGTCGATCGCGTCTTCGAGCGAGTCGATCGCCGAGACCGTCGTCGACGGTCCACACAGGGGGTAGATCGGTACGGCGATCACCCGGTCGATGCCGTCGGCGGCCAGCGTTTCGGGGAGGTTGGCAATCAGCGGCTCCATGAACTGCATGGCGTGGTAGACCTCGACGCTGTGGCCACGGGATTCGAGCGTCTCAGTGAGCGCGTCGGCCTGCTGGCCGGCCTGTGCTTGCAGCGGCGAGCCGCCGATCTCGTTGTACTCCTCCATCAGACTGGGGAGTCGACGCCCGGCGAGTTCGCGCGAGCGCTCCCAGGCCTCCTCGTCGGTTTCGGCGTCCTCCAGCGAGGCGTTGTCGTAAAAAATGCGAGTCAGATACTCACGAACGACGTCTTTGTCCGGGACTGCGGGCTCGCCGAAATTCAACAGCACAATCGCGGTTTCCATACTGATTCATTGGATCTTCGGCAGTAAATGTACTTCGGCATCCAGCCGACTGCTGGCCGACTCACTCGCCGCGAATCGTCCCAGCAACTCGCTTCGCACTCCGGATACGACCCGGAATCCCCGCCCGGCCGACGTAGTTGGTACACAGATGGATGCCCGGCGGCGTCGACAACTCGTCCATCGCCGTCCAGGAGCGATCATACGCCGGCATCCCCGGCTCCCAGCGGTGGACACCGATCGGGGTTGCCTCGCTGCCGGTCAGCGTCTCGAAGGCGTCGGCAGCCAGCGCGCCCAGTTCGTCGTCGGTTCGACTCGCCATCTCGGGGTCGCTGTTGGGGTCGACGTAGCACGTGAAGACGCCCTCGCGGTCCAGAAAGCTCGCGTTCCAGGTGCTGCCGCTGATCGGTACGTCGCTGCCCTCGGGCACCAGCGCGCCGATTCCCTTGCGGTCGAACGCCGAGTGGAGATACACCATCGCAATCGGGTTGTAATTGAACCGGCTGAGTGTCTCGGCGAGCTCGGCGTCGACGCCTTCGACCAACTCGGCGGTCGTGGCCGCCGGTGTCGTAACCACGAGTTGGTCGACGTGTTCGATTCCTCCGGCAGTCCGAACCTCGTAGCCGTCGTCCGCCGACCGGATCGCCTCAACGGGCGTCGACAGGTGGATCGACTCGCTGTGAGCCTCATACATGGCGTTCGTCAGCGTTCCCAGTCCCTCGGTGAAACTGCAGATCGGCGGCGTCTCCCGGCCCTCGATCAGTCGACGAATCACCCACACCAGCAGGCTGCGGCCGACGCCAGCCGAGTTCAGGGCTCGACCCAGCGAGTACTCCATGAGCATCTCGTCGGTGTCGGTTCCGTACAGCCCGCTGTACAGGGGACCCATATACCGCCGGGCGGCCTGGGTGCCGAACCGCCGACAGAGAAACTCGTCGACCGTTTCGCCCTCACGGGCGGGTGCGGTCAGCGGCTCGGCGAGAATCCGGAGCTTGCCGAGCGGACTCAACAGATCAGTCGACAGTGCCTCGCGAACCGACAGCGGAACGACCCGGAGTGTGCCGTCGTGGTAGATATATAACGGCTGGTCGTCGTCGCCGAACTGCAACTGGTCTCGAAGGTCGAGTTCGTCGACGAGCGACTCGATACCGGGCGTCAACCGGAGCCGCTGGGGGCCGAGTTCGACCAGCCGGCCGTCGATTCGCCGGCTGCGGACGATGCCACCGGGCTCGTCGCGGGCTTCGAACCCCACGACGTCGCAGTCGTCGGCCGTCGACAGTTCGTGGATGACCGATAGCCCGGAGATGCCCGCACCGACGACGCCAACCCGCACTGTCAGGCCCTCCCGGCGGGCTGGTCGCGGCAGATTCGTGTTCGATCCATCGACCAGATACTACCCGTGCGAAATGAATAACGGTTGCGTGTCCGAGTCGACTGCGGGACGTCTCCGTAGACAGTAACTGTCAAACAAGGAGACAGTTAGGCGTCGACCGGCTCGAACTCGTGAAGCACGACTTCGGTGTCGTCGTCCCACTCGGTGTTATGGGTCTGTTCGATGCGCTTTTTGTACGCCGCGAGGTTCGGCGATCCCTCAGCGCGGGCGTCGGCGTCGGTGAGTTCGCCGAGCCGTTCGGTCTCGACGGTCGTCACCTCGAACGTTGTGCCGTCGATCTCGAAGCGGTCGCCCTCCGAGGCGTGTTTGTCGCCGCGGTGGAGCTGGGTGACATCGCCGGCGAGCACGCTCTGTCTGATCCGTTCGGCTGGCAGCAGGTCTGCTGCGGGAATCTCTGTCATGGCTGACAGTTCGCCTGACGGCAGTTCAGTGCTTCGATGCGGGTGGCTGTTCGCCGTTGATTCGGCTGCTCGTCGCGCTCGCTTGGCTGAGCTGGCCGGCGTCGACGAGCACGCCGTGGGCGCTTTCGCGCTCTTTTGCGCCCTGGTCGACTTTGACGAACACCGCGTTCTCGCGGGCCTCCTGGATCGTGTGTCGGCCACAGTAGCTGATCCCCGACCGGATGCCGGCGAGAAACTCCTCGGTCAGCGGTGTGAGTGGCCCTTTGTACGGCGTCAGCGCGTCGACACCCTCGCCGGCGTCGACAGTGAGTTCCTTGTCGGCGCGGTCGTCGTTGGCGGCCGTCGAGGCCATCCCGCGGGAACGTTTGAACCGCTCGCCGCCGCGGCTGACCACACGCCCCGGTGCCTCGTCGGTGCCGGCAAAAAACCCGCCCATCATCACCGTCTCCGCGCCGGCCATCAGCGCCTTGGCAGCGTCGCCGGAGTGTTTGATGCCGCCGTCGGCCATCACCGTCACGCCGAGCTCGTCGGCGCGGTCCGCACACTCGTCGACCGCCGAAAGCTGGGGATAGCCCGCGCCGGCGACCTCGCGTGTCGTACAGTGCGAGCCCGGTCCGACGCCGACTTTGATACAGTCGGCTCCGGCGGCGGCGAGATCCTCGACCGCCTGGGGCGTCACGACGTTGCCGGCGACGATCTCCGGGTCGTACTCGGCGCGTATCGCCGCGACAGCATCGAGCGCGCGCTCCATGTGGCCGTGGGCGACATCGAGGACGACCGCGTCGACGCCGGCGTCGAGGATCGCTTCGGTTCGCGCCAGATAGTCCTCGTCGATGCCGACGGCCGCCGCGACGGGCCCGCCGTGGGCGGCGACGGTTCGAACCGCGTCGGCCTGGTCGTCGATCGACAGAAACCGGTGGATAACGCCGAGCCCGCCGAGTTCTGCCAGTGCGATGGCGGTTTCGGTTTCAGTGACCGTATCCATCGCCGCGCTGACCAACGGGATATCAAGCGTGAGCGATGGCGTCAACTGAGCGGTTAGCTCGATGTCGCTGCGACTGTCGACTGGTGATCGCTGTGGAACCAGCAATGCATCTCCGTACGAGAGCCCTGTTCGGATCTCCATGTGTAACCCTCACAGCCGAGGGGCTAGCTGATTGTATAGGCTCCTGTTTCGGTTGGTGTTACCGTTTCACAAAGGTTTTCCAACGAGGACTGTGTACGCTAGCGGAACACACGTCACAGCGACGGACTCCATGTGTACCCACCCCGTTTTGTGGCGTGTGTCGCTTCGTCGCGAGCGGTGCTGCCGGACGATGACTGCCGGTCGTCACTGTGTCGGTCGACCAGTCGCTATGTCGTGAGAGACATCCCTCACTGGCTGGGAAGACACGTAAACCCCAAATCACCGGAGACCGAAGGCTGTGTATGGTCGAAGTCCCAGAGACGGATGAAGGATGGTACTCGCTGCACGATTTCCGGTCGATCGAGTGGGACGCCTGGCGGGCGGCCCCCGACCATGAACGACAGCGGGCAATCGACTCCGGCATCGAGTATCTCTCGGCGCACGAATCGCTGGCGGATGTCGACGACGATGAGGGCGCAACGGCGATTTTCTCGATTCTCGGCGACAAGGCCGACTTTCTGATCGTCCATTTCCGGTCGAGTCTCGACGCCCTGTCGCGGGCCGAACGCCAGTTCGAACAGACGCCGCTGGCGAAC
>CAZOOU010000135.1:0-4291 GCA_964581495.1 uncultured Haloferacaceae archaeon | reverse complement strand
TGGTCGACAACGCCGATTCGATCCGGCCGAACCTCGAAGAGTCAGCGTGGATCGTCGTCAAAGCCCTCGTCTCGTCGGGGGTGGCGATGTCGATTGCCGGCACCTCTCGGCCGGCCTCCGGAGCCGAACACCTGATTTCCCACCAGCTCGACCGGATCGCCCCCGGCCAGGCCTTGCATGGCCATCAGGTGGGTGTCGCCTCGATTCTGACCGAGTACCTCCACAGCGGCAACGGCGGCCGGTGGAAAGCGATTCGCGACGCACTCCGGAGCATCGACGCGCCGACGACTGCCGGCGAACTCGGAATCAGCGACGACGACCTGCTCGAAGCGATGACAACGGCCCACGAGATTCGGGATCGCTACACGATTCTCGGCAACGGCGTCAGCTTAGATGCGGCCTACCAGACCGCTGCTGTCACCGGGGTTATCGACCGCGAGTGACGGGAACGCACGCGAAATCCGAAGACCGATAGGCTCGCAGTCCAACTGTCGTGTATGGATACTCCGTTGGTCGACGGCTGGGTTGGTGAACACCCGACTGGGGTCACCGTGCTGCTGTCAGTCGTCGGCTATGCCGTCGTTGTTGGTGCATTTGTCGTTCCGTCGTTTCAGGCCCTGTTTCCACGCTTGAGTCTCGGCCAGGTGAACCTGCTGGCCGATGCGATCGCGGTCGTCAACACGATTGCGGTCGTCGTGCTCTGTGCAGGCTGGTACTGGATCCGAAATGACGAAGTCAAAAAACACGCCCACGCGATGCTCACCGCGTTCGTGTTGATTCTGCTGTTTTTGGCGATGTACCTCCCGAAAGTCGCCGGCGGCGGTACCAAGGAGTTCGTTCTCGAGTCGACGTACAGCTGGGTGCCGCTCTGGGAGTGGATCTATCCAGCCTACCTGCTGATGCTTGCGATCCACATTCTGCTGTCGATTCTGGCCGTCCCCCTGGTGTTGTACGCGCTCATGTTGGGGCTAACGCATACGCCCGACCAGCTCAGAACCCAGACGCCACACAAACGGGTCGGCCGTATCGCCGCCGGCACCTGGATTCTCTCGTTGGTGCTCGGCGTCGTCACCTACCTCCTGTTGAACCACCTGTACGCCTGGGAGTTCGTTGCCGCCTAACCATGCGAGCCGTACCATCTCGTCAGTCGACCAGCACAGACGCCGGCCAGCAGTGGGTGACCACCAGATGCAGATAGCGATCTGTGGAGCCGACCGCGAGACGCTCGATATTACTGCTGGCGACCAGACCGACGACTACGTCGACCGGTCGGCCGCCGACCTGCTGGTGACTGTCGGCGAAGCACCACTCATCGAGTCTGCGACTCGCGGTGAGACGCGGCCGATTCTCGCGGTTGGACTCGACTCACCGGTGAGCCCGAGCCGCCAGCAGCTCGCGGCACTGCTTGAGGGTGGCCTCGAACGGTTGCCAACTGTCGAGATCAGGCCGCTTGTAGTCACTGCGGACGGCCACGAGTCGACGGCGGTCTTTGATACGACACTGATTACGTCGGAGCCGGCGCGCATCTCCGAGTACGGACTCTCGGTGGCTGGTCGACCGCACGCGTCGTTTCGGGCCGACGGCGTTGTCGTCGCCACACCGCTGGGCAGCAGTGGCTACGGGCGGGCGGCGGGCGGCCCCCAACTCATGGCTGGCACGGGGGTTGCGGTGGTGCCAATCGCGCCGTTTGCGACGATTGCCGACACCTGGGTGGTTGAACCACCGCTGTCGGTGAGTGTCGAACGCGACAACAGCGTGACGGTGTACGCCGACAGCGACCGTCTCACGGCAGGTACGGCCGGACTGACGGTCGAGATCGGGTGGGGCCAACCGATCTCGATTCTCGATTGGCGGGCCGCAGACTCGCCGTAGCAATTGGAAAAACTCTAATGAGTTGTCTTCCCACAGATAAACATGGACCCACTGCAGTTTCTCGTTCCGCTGGGCTGGATCGAGACCGTTGGACCGATTATTCCGATCGCTATTTTAGTACTTGTCGTCGCAAACATCGGAACACGAATCAAGGAAAACAGAATGCAAGTACGCCAGGCTGAAGCTGGCGAAGAGATCACCCGCCATCCGCTCAACACCTTCGTGACGATGGGAATCGTTACGCTCGGACTGCTGTTTATCGTCTACCGGCCGACAAGCGGGATGATCATGATGCTGCCGATTATCGGCCTGTTTGTCGCTGACGTCTTCGAGTTCGAAGGTCGACAGGTCGAAGCCGACAACGACCTGACGTTCGAGTGGCCCAAAGCAACCCTGTTTTCGCTCGGGTTGGCACTGATTTACGCGCTGTACTACGGGCTGGCCCCGCTGTACTCGCCGTACCTGGATCTCCTGTTCTAAGCGGGCTTCGACGCGGAGCTGTTGGTTTCTGTTGGCCGACCAGCCCCCACAGGTCACTGTGCAACCGACCGCAAAACCGCGGCTCACTACCCAAACGTCACCGAGCGTCGACTTCCGAAACGGAGAGCTATCCACTGTACAGAGGCAAGCGGCGACGGACTCGAAACCCCGAGAGCCGACAGTCGACGACTACTGATCGGACACACCTACAACAGGCAGCTCCTAACTGTGTCCCGATGCGTTTGCTTGCCTGTAGTGGGCGGCCAGCCGGCGCATCCAGTCGACGTTGAGAAGCTATGCCGGATTACCCGGACGCTAGTAGATGGCTCTCAGGAAGACGAAACCCGCGATTGGTCGACTGGCCGGTTAGCTTGATTCGCGCCGTTCTTCGAGCGAGCGGACGAGCTCACGACCAGCCGGGATGAGAAGCCAGAACGTGACCGCACCCAGAATGGCCGTCCAGAGGAACACATCGATGAAGAAGATCGCGATCACATCGAACACGGTTTCCGGCTCTGCCACGGGTGCGATCAGCTGGTTGGTAATATAGAAATCGGGCGTCTGATACCACGCTGCGAGCGTCATCCAGACCAGCCCTGCACCGCTCAGGATTCCGAACCCTTTGATGAACTCATCAGCCATTAGTTGACTCTTCGTCGGTATCCTCTTGAGCGTTTCCCATTCCTTCAGCCCGGAACCGACTACTAAGGATAAAAACGCCCGAGCCGAGTGCCATCAGGCTCAACCCAGCAACGCCGAGCAACCCACTCAGCAGGCTTTGGTCGGGCGTAATGCCACCCAGACCGATCACCGAAACGATCACGCCCCGGAGCACACTTACTTCCAAGGTGGCCGCATCAAGCAGAATAAAGCCCGTCAGAATGCTCAACGCGGCGATCAGCGTCGAAAAGACGGTGATCGTTTTGTACAGCCGCAACGGGACGACAACGTCGCGTCGACCACTCTCGTCGGGCGCGTTGGATGAGTCGGATGAGCCGGACGTGTCGGGCGCGTCGGACGCCACCTCACCGGCGTCGACGTCACCGTCGGCAGCCGCACTGGAGTCGGCCGGTCGGGAGGCCGCGGCTGGTCGGTCGGACTGTGAGGAAACACCGTCGTCGGCGTCGACGGTCTGAGAATCGCGCATACGAATACAACGAGCCGCGATGTATAATTATCCGGCGTTTGGTCGCTACTTCGGTGGTCGCAGCATGTAGTACCGGCGGTTGAGCCCGTACATGTAGCCTTCGCGCATCGTTTTGAGGATCGCATACGCGATAACCCCCGAGACGAGCGGCAGGACGAACACCATATTCACCAGCAGATCAAGCGGGATCGGGATCAGGTTCTGGATCGCCAGCGCCGAGATGGTGATCGAAAACACCGCGCCACCGACACCGATCGACGCCCAGAAGGGCTCTTCGACTGGTCGGCGAGCACTCCCCTTGTTGAGGAACGGCACGACCGCAATCGCGCCGACGACAACGACGTTGGCGAGCACGCCGTACAGCTCGTCGGACATCAGCTTGTCGCCGTCAAGCACGGCGAGTCCAGGGTTGATCGGATCGAGGTGGAGCAGTCCGAACGACCAGTAGAGATACCAGTCGGGCAGGATAATCTCGGGCGTCTGGCTCGGGTTTGCAGCCGCACCGAAATGCGGCGGGAGTGCAGCCGCAATCAGGATCATCATGCCGACGAAAAACAGCGAGATCGCTGAGTTGCGGATGATCTCGTGTGGCCACGTCGGAAAGCCCAACACGTCGCGTTCGACGTAGTCGGATTCGGTTCGGAGATCCTGGTCTTCGCGGCGCGCACGCTCGAAGTACTCGTAGGTCAGCCGTGAGAGGCCGACCTTGCGTTCTTTGCGCTCGCTCCAGGTTGGCGTCTCGTCGTCCGGTGCGACGATACCCGTCTCTTTGCCGCCGTCGGAGCGGAGCTC
>CAZOOU010000134.1:0-4299 GCA_964581495.1 uncultured Haloferacaceae archaeon | reverse complement strand
CCGGGTGCCGGCTCTTCTTCCTCTTCTTCGTCAGGAGCCGGTTCCTCTTCTTCCTCACCGGGTGCTGGTTCTTCCTCTTCTTCGGCACAGCCTGCGAGGAATCCAACGGTTGCGATGCCACCAACTGTTTTCAGTAGTGTACGGCGGTTCTGTTTGGGCATACGTGCGTTCGGCGCTTTGCGGCCGAGCCTTTTGTTCGATTTCCGGATTCCACCCTGTTTCGTTCCGTATTCGTTCCAAAGTTGGTAACTAAAAATTTGTAGTTGGTATGTATCTGTTCCATACTGCTGTGCGGCTTCTCGACGTATCGCGTCGGCTCGCGTCGACCGTCCGGTTGGACTGGTCGCCAAACGAATGTATCAGTTACTGGCCGTCAACCTTAGGCTGGTTCACTGAGATGTAAGAGTAATGAACGGTATCCTGTGGTACGTGCTCACCGGAACGAGTGGCGGTAAAAACCGACTCCGCATGCTCCGCACACTGCGGGATCGCCCACGAAACGCCAACCAGCTCGCCGAGTCGCTCGATCTCGATTATACGACCGTCAGACATCATCTTTCGGTGCTCGACGAACACGACCTCGTCATCAAAAGCGGCGACGGCTACGGCGTTATTTATCAGGTCTCGTCGACGGTTCGGGATCGCTGGGAGACCATCGAACAGATCGAAAACGAGTATCCCGACACCGCTGTCTCGTCGTAGCTACTCCCAGCGGTCCCGTGTGAGTGTCTCTCCCGGCTCGGTCGTCATCCCTGTCCCCAACACGACGCCGGCATTAAGACTGGTGTTGACCGCCGTTTTGGCGTTGTCGCCGACGATCACGCCGAGCTTTCGTCGACCTGTCGAGACGCGTTCGCCCTTGACGGTCAGTTTCACCGGCTCGCCGTCGTGTCGGAGGTTCGCAACTGTCGTCCCTGCCCCGAAGTTGACTGCCTGACCAAGGACGCTGTCGCCGACATACGACAGATGGCCCACCGTGGCTCCGGCCAGCAGAATACTGTTTTTGATCTCGACGGCGTGGCCGACCTTGGCGTCGGGACCGAGATACGTCGACCCTCGGACGTAGGCGTTCGGTCCGACCGTCGCGCCGCTGGCGATGTAGGCCGGTCCTTCGATACTGACGCCGGCTTTTACTGTTGCACCCGCTTCGACGACGACCGGCCCATCGAGGGTGGCCTGGTCGTGGACGTCTCCTGCGAGCCGCGTTGAGAGCGATTCGAGCAGCCACTCGTTGGCTGCCAGCTGCTCCCAGGGTCGACCAACGTCGAGCCACCGATCAAAGGGGACCGCGGTCACCGACTCGCGGTTGCAGACCGCTTCAAGCACGTCAGTTAGCTCCAATTCGCCGCGTTCGGAGGCTTCGACGCTCAACAGCTGCTGGGCGTCGGCCGGAAACACGTACGCGCCGGTGTTGATCAGGTTCGACTCCGGGTTGGCTGGCTTTTCGACCACACCGCGCACACGCGTGTCGTCGCGGTCGTCGAGCTGGAGCACGCCGTACGAACTCGGGTTGTCGACGCGGTAGGAGCCGACAGCCGGGCCGTTGCTGTACAGTTTATCAAGCGATTCCTGATCGTAGAGCGCGTCACCGTTGAGCACGACAAACGGTGCGTCTTCCAGCAACGGCGCGGCTGCGTTGACCGCATCGGCTGTCCCGCGCTGTTGGTGTTGGATCGCATATTCGAGGTCGACGCCGCAGTGCTCGCTGCCGAAATGCTCTCTGACGCGGTCGGCCTCGTAGCCGACGACAACGATTAGACGGTTGGCTCCGGCCTCGACCGCACGATCGAGGGTGTGTTCGAGCAGCGGTCGACCCGCTACCGGCAACATCGGCTTCGGTTGGGCGGCAGTGAGCGGACGCATTCGGGTTCCCTCACCGGCCGCAAGGACGACTGTTTGCATACTGTGAGATATCGTAGCTGGCTGAAAGTGCTGTTGGTCAGTCACACTGTTCACTGCTGGTGTGTTCGGTAACTCGTTGGCTAGTGACTGTGGAAAGAGTCAATCGGTGGCTCATCTGGCCCGTCTCCAAGACATACTCCGTCGACCGGTCGAACGCCGTTTTGTTAGCCGGCCGGTAGCAGTCGAGTGGCCACAAACTCGTCTGCGGTGACTGGACGCCGCCCTGCGGTCTGAGCCGCAGTAGTCACTGCCTACTGTGGGGCCAACTGCCCACACTGGCTCCCTGCCTACGGTGGGATCAACTGCCTGCTGTGGGTCGACTGACTGTTGTGGGAGTCGACACATGTGCGGCTGTTCAGTCTCGGGTCGTGAGGTACTGTCGACCCGTCGGCAGGGAGGTTGAGGCGGAAGTTTATATGAGATGTGGTATATATTCTCAATATGGGATCGACTTGTGGGCATGGTGGATCACAGCAGCGGTGGCATCTTCAGGATTGGCTCGTCTGCGTTGAGGCACTGGTTACACTCACAGATCCGGACGCCACAACGCCGAGACAACGGCGAGCCTGGCAGCTCGTCGAGACGATTGCAGCAGCCTGTAACATCGATTCCACAGAATACATTTTCGAGATTGACGACAGCTGGGGCCCACAGACCGCTGTCGACGGGTCGGCGAGTTCTCCACAGCCATCTGATCGATTCGACGCCGCCGACTGGGAGCTTTTGCAGGACGCACTGACATCGTTCGCGGACGCCCAACAGCATACCAAACGCGGCCAGCGGGCCTGTCAGCTTGCGACAGCCATCGACGGCTGCGACCAGGCGACAGCCGATCACTAACCACGAGCCGACTGCGACTACCCACGAGCTGCCGCCGACTACCCACAAGCCGACTGCGATGGGTGATCACTAGCCGTCGACCGGGAGTCGAAGCGTTTTGAACCGCCGGCCATAGACTTCCAGTATGTCAGACCCCACCAGTCACCACGTTGGTATCACCGTCCGCAATCTCGACCGTGCCGTCGCGTTCTACCGTGACGTGTTCGATCTGCCGGTTTTGGCGGAGTTTTCGGTCAGCGGCGAGGCGTTCGAGACCGGCGTCGACACCGACGGGGCGAGCGCGCAGTTTGCCCATCTCGACGCCGGGTCGGTCCGTCTCGAACTCGTCGAATACGATCCGGCTGGCGACGAGCGTGGTCCCTCTCAGCTCAACAACCAGGGCGCGACGCATCTGGGCCTCGAAGTAGCGGATCTCGATGCGTTCTATGCGGAACTACCAGAAGATGTCGAGACGCTGAGTTCGCCACAGACGACTGAAACCGGCACCCGTATTCTGTTTGTTCGTGATCCCGAAGGGAACTTGATCGAACTCCTCGAACTGTAGGCCACGGGCAACCCATTCGGGTCGACGCTACTGGTTGGTCGATGCGTCGCTGTCGACACGTTCGACGCCCGCTCCAGTGAGGCGATACTGCTCGCCGTCGACTGCCAGCGGTTCGGCGAACGCTTCCTCGACCGGATAGTAGTGGGCCGTATGCACCAGCCGTGTTCGCGCTGCGCCGAGCTCGTCGGCCAACGCGAGCGCGCCTTCGCGTGTCATATGTTTGGTGCCGAATGTTTGCGGAATGCCTGAGTCGTCGATGTGTGTGCCACCAAGTGGGTGGTACTCACAGAGCGAGGCCGGAACGATCCCGTCGGCCAAAAACAGATCCGGACCCCGGAGCCGGTTGCGAGACTGCTCCGGAACGTCGTAGCTTGTATCGCCCGACAGCGAAAGTCTGGCCCCTGTCTGGGGGTCTTCGATGACGAGCCCGAAACAGATCAACGGCGGATGGTCGACAGGAACGAGCGTTACCTCCAGCCCACAGATCTCGACCGGCTCGAACGGCGTGACATCGTGAACTGTCACCGTATCGAGATAGTGGTACTTCTCGCGGATGGTGTCGGCGACCGACTGGCCGGTTTGGGGGTCGACCTCAGATGCGGCGTACACTGGCAGCGAATCGAACAGTCGGTAGGCATTGCCTAACCCGTCGATGTGGTCGAAATGGATGTGGCTAATGATCGCTGCGTCCGGCAGGTCGACGTCATGGCTGAGAAACTGGTGGCGAAAGTCCGGGCTCAGATCAATCAGGATCGATTCGCCGGTCCGCTCGTTTTCGACGTGGACCGAAAACCGGCTGCGCTCGATGCCGCGGTCGCGGGCCGTCTGGCAGGTATCGCACTCACAGCCAACGGTTGGCGTCCCCGTCGTATCGCCTGTCCCCAACAGCGTGACCAGCATCGTCATCCCGATCAGTGGGCCTGATCCTGCGGCTTGGCGTCGACGGTTTCGGTGTCGCCGCTTGTGGCCGGCCCGTCGTCGGCCGACTCACCGTCGTGGTCATGGTCGTGGTC
>CAZOOU010000133.1:0-4345 GCA_964581495.1 uncultured Haloferacaceae archaeon | reverse complement strand
AAAGCGGGATGGGCGAGGCCGGCAAGATGCTGATCAAAATCGGCAAACGGGGCCGGAAACACGGCCTCGGCATCGTCGGTATCAGCCAGCGACCCGCCGACGTCAAAAAGGACTTTATTACCCAGTGCGACTGGCTCGTCTGGCACCGCCTCACATGGCGAAATGACACCAAAGTCGTCGGTCGCATTCTGGGCAACGAGTACGCCGACGCCGTCGAGGAGCTGGCTGACGGCGAGGGATTCTTGGTTGCTGACTGGGCCGATGCAATCCAGCGCGTGCAGTTCCATCGCAAGCGTACCTTCGACGCTGGGGCGACACCTGGGCTCGAAGACTTCGAGCGGCCCGAGCTCAAATCAGTCAGCGGCGATCTGGTTTCGGAGCTCACTGACATTTCGGATGAAAAAGAACGTCGCGAAAGCGAGATCGCCGATCTGCAAAAAGAGCTGGAAAAAAAGGAGGCGAAAATCCGCCAGCTCGAAGACGAACTCGAAGAAGCCCGCGACCTCAGCCGGATGGCCGACAAGTTCGCCCAGGCGCTGCTCGAACGATCAGAAGCTCCCTACCGTGGCGGCGACGGTCGCAACCTCAGTCGACCAGCCGAACAGGCCGAAATCGACGAATACAATCCCGACGCTGCGGCCCGCCCGCGCGAACAGTCGACCGACGAGCCGGCGTTCGATCCGTTGATCGCCGAGGCCGAACCGCAACGAGACGAGTCGACAGACGAGCCCGCGACCGAGACCACCGCAGCCAGCGAGGCGGCGGCCAGCGAGGCACCAGCGGCCGCCGAGTCGTCGTCGACCAGTGGGAAATCAATGACCAGCGACAACAGCCAGCCTGCAGACCCAATGGAGACGCTCGGTCTGGGTGGAACCAGCCCAGAAGAGACGGATTCGACGGTATCGTCGACTGAGAACGACGACACCAAAATCCCGACCGATCCAGTCGAGGCCCTCGGCGGCTCGGCGTTCGACGCTCCGGCGGATATGTCCTCGTTCAATTCGCTCACCGGCGAGTCGACACCACCAGACAGCTCGCCGGTCGACCCGACGGAGGTTAGCGAGCCGACGCCGGCCGAGCGTGCGGCCACCGACCAGCCAACGGAGTTCGGCACGGTCTCGCGAAAGGAGATCGCCGAGGAGGCAATGCAGTTCGCCGAGGCAGTCGAGCTCGGCACCCGAGACGCCGTCGTCGAGGAACTCCGCGAACGAATCGAGGAGCTCCCGGAGACGTCGGTCGGGATGCTCAAACAGTACCACGACGAGGGCACCAGCGATCCGCTGACGGCACATCGCGCAGCCGGCGGCGACGACAACCAGCAGCTCGCCTACAGCCTGAACCGGCCACTGCGGCAGGCTCGACTCGTCCGTCACATCGGCCGCGGACAGTACACCTACGCCATCCCGGAGCTGATTCAGGAAGCCTACGCCCACCAGCTCGAGCGCGAAGAGGTAGACGAAATGGTCGAAGCCGTCGAAGCAGTGTTTCGTGAGGCCGTCGACGATCCCAGAATCGAGGGCTCTATCGACGGCTCGACGTTCGGCTTCGATCGGACGAAATAAGCGAGAAACAGCGGCGACGCGAACCGATTACAGTCCCGAAACGAGGTCTTCGAGGGCGGCTTTTGGATCGTCGGCCTTGGCGACACCGCTGGCGAGCAGAATGCCTTCCGCGCCGAGTTCTCCGGCGGCCGTCACGTCATCGCCCGTCGAGACACCGGCTCCACAGAAGACCTCGACCGACTCGTCGACGTCTGCGGCCGCCGAGACGGCGTCAGTGACGATATCAGGGTCGCCCGTTGCAACCGAGACATCGCCGCCGATGAGCTCCGGCGGTTCGACGGCGACCGAATCGGGGCCGAGTGCGGCCGCAGCGGCGGTCTGGCGTGGGTTGTTCGCACAGACACAGGTTTCGAGGTCTGCACCTTCTGCGGTCTGGACGGCGGCATCAATGTCGGCGAGTTTGCGGCGGTTCTCCGAGTGGTTGATAAGCGTGCCGACCGCGCCGGCGTCAGCGACGGCTTCGGCGAGCGTCGAGCCAGTAAAGCTGCCGTACTGGTTGGGCGAGACATGCTGGGCCCACGTTTCGACGCCGGTGTCTGCGACTGCGCTGATCTGTGCGGCCTGTGGCGAGACGGCGATGCGGACGCCCGACTCGTCGGCGACTTCTTTGGCCGCTTCGGCGACGGCAATTGGATCACACGGATACGCCTTGAGGTTCACTAAGATGAACATACCCATACATCGAGTCGCCCCCAACAAATAGGTTCAGCTTTTCGGCAGAGGAGGGTGGCCGAATTCGACCGCTTGGAGAGCCGGTTACTCTTTCCGCTCGACAACATCGCCGAGCGTCATCGAACCGCTCGATCCGCTCGACCACTCGGTGTCGTCGACATCGGTTCCTTCCGTAAGGGTGATTTCGAGTTTCTTTTCGAGTTTTCCCATGACCTCATCGCTCGGCAGGATATCACCGCGTTCGAGTTTCCGGATCAAACTTGCTTTCTCGTTGAGTTGGCCGGCGAGCTCCTCTTGGGTGAGTCCGAGCGATTCGCGGGCCTCCCGAATACGGTCGTCGTAGTCGGCGGCGAGTTCGTCCATATCGTCGAACATGTCCTTTTTGCGCCGGGTTGAGCCGCCGCTCGACCCACTGGAGCCCGAGCCGCCAGCACCGCCCGAACTCGACGATTTCCCGCTGCTCGAAGACGTCGAGTACTTGCTGGTAGACCCGGTCGACTGCTGGGTTTCGACGGTCGTGCCGAACCCTTGGCAGTTCTCGCAGAGCTCCAGTTCCGCACCCTCGACTTTGGTGGTGGTCAACGATGACTCATCGGCACCACACATCTCACATTGGGGCATACTCTCGGGTAGCGTTCGCCCCGGTATAAAGGATGCGCCGTCGTCCAGACTCGCCAACTACAGTCGACGGCGACGCTTTCGAGCTACTCCAAGTCCGACCACGCGCCCCAGAACCGCTGGAGCGCGGTCAGATGTCCCACGATGGCAAAGAACACCAACAGGAGCTCGATTACCCCGTACCCCACGACGAGTGGGCCGGTAACAACTGCCGCGACGAAGCCAGCGACCGCAATCAACACCAGTCGGTCAGCCCGACCGACAAGCCCGCCGTAGGCCCGCCCGAGCCCGACTGCCTGGATTTGTGTGCCTAAGTAGGAGGTCATTAACACTCCGGTGACTGCGAGAAAGCCGAGCGCAAAGTTGTCGACACCCGCAGCCAGTCCACCGATGATAATGAGGTCGGCATACCGGTCGATCACGTGATCAAGCAGGTCTCCGCCTTTTGAAGCAATGCCCTGCTCGCGGGCCAGCGCGCCATCAATCAGATCCAGCCAGCCGTTGAGCAGAACCAACACGCCACCCGCTGCATACCACAGCGGCTCGCCAACCACAAAGGCGACCGCAGCCGCAGCCGAGACCACGAGTGCGAGCACGCTCACACCGTTGGGCGTTAGTCCGAGGCTATCGGCCGCGCTCACGAAGGGGGCAAGCATCCGTTCGGCCAGCGGCCGGAACTGGTCGAGTGTCATCCGAGGAGATACTCCGTGAAGTCGACCTCGCCCGCGCTTGGATCGCGGTCGCCCGCAATCACGGCCGCAATCTCGGCGGCCACCGCCTCCGGCGAGCGGTTGGTGGTGTCGATTTCGTAGACGTTCTCTCGGCCGTGCCGGTCGACGGCCTCCGAGAGCACCACATCGAGGGCCTCGCTTTCGGCGTTCTCGCGGGCCTTTTCGGGTGGGTCGCCGCGTTCTTCGAGCCGAGTTGCGAGTTCCGAGGGTTCGCACCGGAGAACGATCACACGGTCGACCTCGAAATAGTGTGCCAGATGGGATTCGAGGATGCCGTCCCACTCGCCGAGATGCGACCGGACGGCGTCGAAATCCGTGATGAGCGAATCGCGGTCGACGTCCCGGTCGCTCCACAAGTCGTGGTCTGTGATCTCGTCGTTGAGATGAACAATGGGGCGATCGACTCCGTGGTCGACTAATGTTTCGGTGGCGGTTGTCTTGCCTGTTCCAGGCGTGCCAGAAACTGCGATTCGTTCGGTGTCGGTCACGCCGCCGCCACCTCGGCCAGAATCTCGTTTATCGTCTCGACGGCCTGTTTCGTCTCCTCGCGTGTGCCACAGGAGATTCGGACGTAGCCGGCCAATCCGAAGCTGGTGCAGTCCCGAATGATAACGCCCTCCCGTTGGCTGCGTTCGGCGACCGCTTCGGCGTCGCCGACCTCGGCGAGCACGAAGTTGCCCGCGCTGTCGACGGTCGGTGCGTCGAGATTCTCGGCGAGATACTCGCGGGCCCAGCGGGCGGTTTCGACCGACTGCTCGACGT
>CAZOOU010000132.1:0-4369 GCA_964581495.1 uncultured Haloferacaceae archaeon | reverse complement strand
GCAGCCGCGAGACGACCGACTCGGTGGCCGACCGCAGAATACGACCCCCATCAAGGGGGAACGCCGGAATACAGTTGAACAGCGCGAGGTTGAAGTTGATCCACCCGGTCCAAAAGAGGATGTTCGCCAGCAAGAACACCCCCGTCTCGCCGAGTCCCGCGAGCGGGCCAACCACCTCATAAAAGGCCGCGTTGGCGTCGACAAAGCCAGCGAAATTAAAGCCCATCGAGGGGTCGATAATCGAGGCAAACGGCAGGATAATCAACAACAGCAGCGTGGCAGCGAGGTTATCGCCAGCGCTCCCGGTCAGAATCGACAGGAAGTTGTCGGCCGGATACGGCATCACGCCGAAGCTGTTGATCTCGATGCCGCTGGTTCCCAAGCTTCCAAGGATGCCGATAAACGCTCGATCCTCTTCGTCGGGATGCGACTGGAGTTCGACGTCGTATGTGGTCCGTTCGCCGTCGACGAAGGCGACGATCTCAACGGGTTCGCCGGGCTCCGTTGTTTCGAGTGTCTTGGTGAGATCATCGAAGTCGACGATTCGCTCGCCGGCGATTGCGGTGATTACCATCCCCTCGTCAGTTGGTGCGCCGGCCGCAGCCAGCGGGCCGTCGTCAGCAGCCGTCGCCAGCACACCGAGCGGCCCCTCAACAGTGGCTTCCTCACCGGTTTCAGCGTCGGTGTAGGTGAGTTCGACGACCGACTCGTTTTCGGCAGCGGTTTTGATGTCGCGTTCAGTCGAAACCGGCGTGTCGTCGACCGCGGTAATCAGGTCCTGATCAGCAATGCCCTCGTCGCCGGCAAACGGCGAGTCCGGCGAGATAGCCGCCACGTAGGCCGCCCGCTCGACCGTAACCGTTCGGCCATCAGCGAGTTCGACCGAGAGGGTTTCGGCGTCCGATTCAGCGATGATCGTTTCGAGCTCCTCGCTGGACTCGACTGGCTGGCCGTCGACGGCGACGATGCGGTCGCCCTGTTCGATGTCGGCGTCCTCGGCAGTCGAACCGGGGAAGACGCCGCCGACGCCCGCACCGGGAGCGACCGCGATCGCACTGCCGACCGGGCCGAACAGCAGGGCAAAAACAAGCACCGTGATAATGAGGTTGTTCAGCACGCCCGCCGCAAACATTCGGGTCTGGGCTCCACGATCAACCTCGTCGGCGCTCTCCTCGTCAGGCTCGACAAACGCGCCGATCGGAATCAGCGCGAACAGCACGACGCCCATCGAGTTGATGTCGATGTTCTCAACGCGGCACAGCAGGCCGTGGCCGCCCTCGTGGACGACCAAACCGACCAACAGACCGATGATGATTTCGGGGGCGACAGACAGCGGCAGAAACTCGTTGACACCCGGAATCACCAGCGCGTTGCGGGGGCTCTGGAGGACGGTTTCGGTCGGCGGCGAGTTGAGAATCGAGACGCTCTGGACAATCAGCAACAAAAAGGTCCCGACCATCGTCACCAACGCGATGCCGACGCCGACGTTGGCGAGTGCGCGCCAGACGCGCTTTGGTTTCGAGAGCTGTTCGAGAAAGTCACGGCCGCGTTTGGTGTGCACCGTCAACAGCGGCCCGGAAACCTTGAAATACGAGGGCAACAGCCCACGCCGGTCGAGTGCAACCGCACCGACCGAGTAGACCAGAATGCCCGTAAGAACCCACAGGAGCGTACTCATTGAGTTCAGTTGGGTATCCAGACAGGAAAGCAGTTCGGGTCTGGCGTGAGCGAGACCTGAACACACAAATACCACGGGTCCAAACGGAGGGTATGAACGCGTTCGTCGACTTCATTGTCCGGCTGCTCGGTGACGCCCTACAGATGCCCATTCTGCTTGGCGAGGTCGCACTCCGCGATCCGCTGTCGACGATCATCGTCGCTACCGGAACCGTCTTTATTACCGTCGCCGTCGCCGTCTTCGGCTACGCACTGCTCGGTGCGCTCGGGATTCCGCTGCCGAACCTAGCGAGCGGTCCAGGCGAACGGATCGAATAGCGGTCGACCGACCGACGGTGAGGCGAACACCGTCCAATCAGTAGCTGTTGTGTGAGTACTCTGATTGCAGTTTGACCCAGAGCGGTACACAGATACACACGTAATTCAGTATTACGTGGCTACATAACACGTTTTAGCAATTATATTAATATATTTGGCAACTATTACCCGAACTGTGTCGACACAAATAACTAACATCTGTGTGCTTGCAGATCCATACTTGCAGGCGTATCAGGCGCACGCACTCGAAACGACAGTCGACGAGTTGGGAGTCGATGTGTCCACGGTTATTGTTAACGATCCTACTGATTCTCGGCAAGACCCTGACTCGGAGGCAAAAGCCGTCAACGGAGGGCTAAGCCTCGATACTGTCCGTGTGTTTCTGTCGGCGGTCCAACGAGAGGGCGCGTGGGCGTTTGCCTATGTCGACAAAAAAGTCGCCGAACAACTGGGCTCGGATGCCGCGGCGTCGAACCGAATCCCCGTCGAAGACGTCCCTTGCTTTGCGGATTCGGAGATACAGTACGTATCGCCAATCAGGGATGGACACTGGTCGGAACTACCGTCACAAACAGTTACAGAGGTCGCAGCGAGCTGTGATGTTGTTGTCAGATTCGGGTTTGGGCTTCTGACCGGAGACATTCTCGACGCGACGGAGTACGGGGTACTGAGCTTCCATCCAGCAGACATTCGCAAGTATAGAGGGCTTGGAGCCCCGCAGGCGTGGCTTGATGGCCAACCCCGAGTCGGACTGACCCTTCAGCGTCTCAGCGAAACCGTCGACGGCGGCGAGATTGTCGCATACAAAGAGACCGATGTCAGTGAGTGTGCGACGCTTTGGGAAGTGTTTGATTCAGTGCGAAGTCTACAGGCTGACGTACTGATAGATGGGTTGGAAACACTCCAAGACCCGTCGGCCGAACTCACGGTCCCGGAGTCGTTAGGCCCATACTACTCACCCAAGACACTTCGCAAACCGTCGTTTGCTGGCCGGACGATTCTTAAAAATACGACAGGGCGTCTACAGCGGTTGATTGATAGCTAAAACCAACTGCGGCAGAAGCCGACGGGCGGGTCGACTGGTTAGGTGGCCCGGTCGTGAGCCTCGGCTGCCAGGTCGACCGCGGTTTCGAGATCCGGCCCCAGCGGCGAGCCAACCACGATGCTGTCGGCATGGTCGAGCACACCGGCCATCCGGTCGGCCACCTCGTCGACGGTGCCGGCCATACAGAACGCCTCAGTCATTTCGGGCGTGACGAGTTCGAACGCCGCCGAAAACTCTCCGGCACTGATATGATCGCCGATCTCGCTGGCGGTCTCCGTGTCAATGCCGTGGCGAGCCAACACCGGCGGCGCAGCCCCCGCCGTGATAAAGGCGACCGGCGGGCGGGCGGCTTCGCGTGCCGCATCTCGGTCTTCGTCGACGCTCACACTCGCATAGGCGGTGAGATCGAACGCGCCGCGGGAGTCGGGCCGGTCGGCCAACCCCTTCTGGACTTGGTCACGTGCCCACGCGAGGTCGGCCTCGTGCGAGCCGTTGAACAGCAGGCCGCTGGCGTGTTTGGCGGCCATCCGGCACATATGCGGTCCCTCGCCGCCGACGTAGACCGGGATGTCGGCTCCCTGGGGTGGCTCGTAGTTCAGCCCGGCGTCTGTGGCCTCGAAAGTGCCGTCGGTGTCGACGCGCTCGCCGGCCCAGAGCTGCTGGGCTGTTTTAAATGCCTCCAGGACGGGGCGGAGTCCACGGTCGTCGGCGTATCCCAGATTGGCGAGGGTGGAAGGGTCCCCCGGCCCGATCCCGAAGACGCCTCGCCCGCCGGTCGCCTCGTCGATGGTGGCGACTTTTGAAGCGAGCGTGACTGGATGGATCTCGAAGGGGTTGGCAACGCCCGGTCCCACCCTGATTTCGTCGGTGGCCGCGCCGATCTGGTGGAGTGCGGCAAACGCATCGCGGTTGTTGTAGTGACACGACGAAAACAGCGTATCGTAGCCCGCATCTTCGGCCCGCACGCCCAGGTCGGTCAGTCGCTCGATTGGGTGTTCGGGCGTGAGTTCGATTCCGAACATTAGGCTTTCCCTCCGTGTGGGCTGTGTGACCAGCCACGCAACGCCTGGCGGACGTAGTCGCCGTCGAGATCACGGAAGTGGTTCTGACTGCCCGGTAGCTCGCCGAACTCGAAGCCCCGAACGACGACCACGGGGGTGCCGCCGTCGCCCTCGCCGGCGACGAGATTCGCGGCGGCCGCGAGTTCGTCGATCACGTTCTGGACCGTCACGCCGAGTTCGCGGCCATCACGGTCGACCGTGCCACGCCAATCACGGCTGGCGGGCATGCCGTCCCAGCCGATGGCGACGCCACGCTGGCCGTAGCGGA
>CAZOOU010000131.1:0-4376 GCA_964581495.1 uncultured Haloferacaceae archaeon | reverse complement strand
GACGAGCAGATCCTGAAATGGCATCACGACACCCACCATCAGGGCTACGTCAACGGCTGGAATTCGGCCGAAGAAACCCTCGCCGACAACCGCGAAAGCGGCGACTTCGGCTCCAGCGGCGGCGCAATCCGGAACGTGACCCACAACTCCTCGGGTCACATTCTGCACGACCTGTTCTGGCAGAACATGTCTCCTGAGGGTGGCGACGAGCCCGAAGGCGAACTTGCCGACCGAATCGCCGAGGACTTCGGATCGTACGACGCCTGGAAAGGCGAGTTCGAAGCCGCAGGCAAAAACGCCAGTGGCTGGGCTCTGCTTGTCTACGATTCGTTTTCGAATCAGCTTCGAAATGTCGTGGTCGACAAACACGACCAGGGCGCGATCTGGGGCGGACACCCGATTCTCGCACTCGACGTCTGGGAACACTCCTACTACTACCAGTTCGGACCCGACCGCGGCGGGTTCATCGACGCCTTCTTCGAGGTCGTCGACTGGGAGGAACCGAGCGAGCGCTACGCACAGGCCGTCGAGGCATTCGAGTAAAGGGCAGTTCTTCCATTTTTTGTGACGCTACACGGTCAGCGACAGCAACAGCACTCCAGGCAAACCCCCACCATTTTCCCACGCGGCAGTTGTAGCTCAGATCATGCCACGACCGAAAGACGAGTTCGAAGAGCTGTACCCGTGTGATTTCTATACCCCTGAGGAACTGCTCGACGACGACCAGATGTACTCCGTCTACGAGATCGCCCGCCTGCTGCAAGGTCTGGAGGTCGACGCCGAGATCGACGAGGGCGTCGAAGACATCCTCCTGGATTGGGCGATTCCGTGGATCATGCGCAACGCCGACGAGCTCGTGATCGCCGAACCGCCGAGCGACGACGAACCGGGGTACTACGGGCTTGCGTCCGAGGGTAGCGAGGAGTAGTCGATTCCTAACTTAAAGCAAAATAAAATACACAAATGAAGCTGTTAGTCGCTGGTGACGCCCGCGTCGACGCCGGCAAGACGACGTTTGCGGCCGGCCTGCTCGCTTCGCTGTCCGGTGCTGTCGGTTTTAAGCCACGGGCTGGCAACGATTACTGGTTCGACCACGACGACGTCCGAGCCGCACTCTCCGAGGGGCGGCTGTACGGCAAGGATATCGCGACGCTCACCACCGCAAGCGGAAGCGACTACCGCGAGGAGACACTGAACCCGGTCCATCGTCTCTGGCGACCCACCCCCGACCGGACGGGGTTGCTCGGCGAGACCGACCGAACATTTCTAGTCGACCGCGTTATGACAGCCGACGGACCACTGTTCGTCGTCAACGGTACCGCCGAGAAGGCTGGACTACTCGACGACCGACTCTTTGAGGCGTTGCCCCTAGAAGCTGTACCCCGCGTTCGAAGCGTCGACGGCTTCAACGAGCTCATGGCCGAGCAGTATCTTCCCGCCTTCGAGCGCGTTACCAACCGAATAACGGAAACGGACCCGGCAGTAGTTGAATCCTATAGCGATATCGCTCGTCCTGTCGACGGTGTCTCGTTCGATGCCGTGGCAGTTGTTGGTCCGACACGGGTTCGGCTCTACGGTGGCGAGCGGTACACCAAAGCCTGCGAAATCGCCAGCGGCAGCCTCCAAGAAGGCCGACTCGAAGAGCGCGTAGAGCGTGTTGTCGAGCTGATCGAACCGCTGTCGACACACGAAATCCATCCGCTTGCCGGCAGCGAGCGAACCGATCCCACTCGGATTGCAGCAGCCTACGAGCCCGTCTACACGGCGTTGGTTGCTGCCGCGAGCGGTGGGTAGTGTTCGGGTTTCCAAAGGAACTTGTAGACCGACTTGTTTGGTGTTGGTAACAGCCGCATCGCGGCACTCCTACCATGCAGCAGTATCTTGATCTCGTCGACAGCACGCTCGCCGACGGTACGTACAAACCGAACCGGACTGGCGTCGATACGATTGCGTCGTTTAGCCAACAGTACACCGTCGACCTCCAGAAGGGGTTTCCCCTGCTCACAACGAAGGACCTCTCGGGGTTTCGGTGGAACTCGCTGATCCACGAGTTCAAATGGTATCTCTCCGGTGAGGAACATATCCGGACCCTGCGAGAGGAAACCGGTATCTGGGACGCTTGGGCCGACGACGAGGGGCAGTTAGACACCGCCTACGGTCGCTTCTGGCGACGGTTTCCAGTACCCGAGGAGGGCCTCGACGGCGAGGCCTGGCCCGCCGAAGACCACCGGTGGCGCAACGACGACGGCACCTTCGATCAGATTCAGTACGTTGTCGACACCCTCCAAGAGTCACCCAACTCCCGTCGGTTGGTCGTCTCGGCGTGGCATCCCGCCAACGCCGCCGTCAGCACGCTGCCGCCCTGTCATTATACCTTCGTGTTCAACGTCCAAGGCGACAAACTCAACTGCCATCTCACCCAACGTTCCGGCGACATTGCGCTGGGTGTGCCGTTCAACATCGCCGCCTACTCGCTGTTGACGCATGCTGTCGCCCAGGAAACGGGCTTCGAGGTCGGCCAGTTCGGCCACACCGTCGTCGACGCCCACATCTACTGCGGCAAGGGCGACCGCGGCGAGTGGTACGCCGAGAATCTCGATGAACTCCAGTCACGACTCGACGGGGTCGAGACGAAAGCCGACTATCACGGCGTTAGGAAGTGGCTAACCGAGACTGCACCGCCCGAAGAAAGCGACAGTGAAGGATACGACCACGTTCCTGGACTGCTGACACAGCTCTCACGGGAGCCACGATCGCGGCCGACGATCGAAATCGCGGACAAACCCCTCGACGAGCTCGGCTTCGATGATATCGAACTAACTGAGTACAACCCAGCCGATGGGATTCGGTTTTCGGTTGCGGAGTAATCATGTCGACCGACACACCCACAATCGCGCTTATTGCGGCAGTCGCTGACAACGGAATCATCGGCAAAGACGGCGAGATGCCGTGGCACTTGCCGGCAGATCTCAACCATTTCAAGGAGACGACGATGGGCCACCCCGTGATTATGGGTCGACGAACCTACGAGTCGATTGCCGCCGAAATCGGTGGTCCGCTGCCGGGCCGGACGAACATCGTCTTGAGCCGCGGCAATCCCGAAGTCCCCGACGAAGTCATTGTTGTTGACTCCATAGACGCCGCCGTCGAAGCCGCCACACCCATCGGCGAGACAGAAACCGTCTACGTAATCGGTGGGGCCACAATCTACGAGCAGTTCCTTCCGAAGGCCGATCAACTGGTACTCACTGAGCTTGACGCCGCGTACGAGGGAGACACTGCCTTTCCCGAGTGGGAGGAAAGCGTGTGGGCCATCGTCGACCGCGACGAGCGCGAGGGGTTTGCATTCGTCACCTACGAGCGACAGTAGTCACTGCCTACGGAGGGATAGCTTCACGTTCGGTGGCGACTAACAGGTCGTAATGACTGTTCGGTTAGACGATGGCGATCCGAAGACGGTGCTGTTAGACGTCGACGGGACGTTGTGTGCAAACACCCCGCGACTTATCGAGTACGTCCGCCAGGAGTGCGGCATCGAACTCACACGCGAGCAGATCACCGAGTGGTCGTTTTCGATTCCGGGCACAGACAGCGACATTGGCGAGATGTTACACCGTGCGATCGATGAACGACCGGAGTGGTTCCTGTTGGGAATGGACCCCATCGACGGTGCGGTAGACGCCGCCCGGTGGCTCGACAGTCAAGGCCACGAAATTAGAATTGCGACCCACCGGCCCCCCGAAAGCCATCCACTGACCACCCAATGGTTGGACGAGCACGACATTCCGTACGACGAGATGGTCTTGGAGGTGCCACAGAACAAGGGCCGGCTTGACGGCGACCTGTTAATCGACGACTACCACGTCAACATCGCCAACGCGCTGGCGGCCGGGAAGGCTGGTGGCCTTTTTATGCAGCCGTACAGCGATCCAGGCGCGTGTTCCGAGGCTGTTGTGGCCGAAACGTGGGACGGGATGCTCGGAGCGTTAGGCCGCAGTCAAGCGGCTGCCAGCGACGACTGACGGCGATAACGGAGCCACACAACGCTCAAAGAGTCGACCGGCAGAGTGCCGGGTAGCAAGGGTTTTTCCTGTTGGACCCCTACAATCGGACAGATGACAGAGTACGGACTGCAGTTCGAACGGAGGATGCGATGAGAGGCAACGACCAGCAGGCCTACGACCGCGGAACCTCACTGTTCTCGCCGGACGGCCGGATCTACCAGGTCGAGTACGCCCGCGAAGCCGTCTCTCGTGGCGCACCAAGCGTCGGGCTCCGGACCACTGGCGGCGTCATTCTGGCCGCCCAGAGTCGAGCCGGCTCGCCGCTGATGGAATCCGAGAGCATCGAAAAGCTCCACAAACTCGACGACCACG
>CAZOOU010000130.1:0-4384 GCA_964581495.1 uncultured Haloferacaceae archaeon | reverse complement strand
TTGCCGGATTCGATTCATCGTGTATAAATAGGTTACTATAGCGAGGGTTTTTATATGTCCCTATAAATATTTCAGTACGCGAGACGCTGCCTCGGTTCGGGTAGCAACCGCGGTCGAGGTGGCCACCGCCGCCTCACAGGGAATTGGGAATGGACGTTCGATCCGCTACCCCACGCGGATCATTTTTCATCGAGCCAGTTACTCCGTGAGTCGTTGCACAGACTGAGAGATGTCTTCGATTCGTGTCGCCTGTTGTTCGTTGGCTGCGGCGATATCTCCGGCTTCGGTGGCGACTGTCTCGGCGCGTTCGACCAGTTCGTCGAGCATGCTGGCGACTTCTTCCGAACTCGCGGCCTGTTCGTCGGTTGCATCCGAGACCTCGCGGATGCCGTGGGCGGTTTCTTCGACCGCGTTGGTGATGTCCGTGAGCAACTCCATTGCCTCCTCGACGCGCTCGACACCACGTTCGATCTCTTCGGTCGTCTCATCGAGGCTTTCGACGGTCTGTTCTGTGTCGCTCTCGATTGCTGAGACCAGATTTTCGATCTCTTGGGCACGCTCCTGTGAGTCTCCTGCAAGCGATTTGACCTCGTCGGCGACCACCGCAAACCCGGAGCCAGCCTCGCCCGCCCGCGCGGCCTCAATTGAGGCGTTGAGCGCGAGAATATTGGTCTGTTCGGCGATATCGTTGATCACCTCGACGACTGAGTCGATCTCGCCCACGCGCGATTGGAGCTCGTCGACATCGGTCGACACCTCGTCGACGGCCCGTCCAACGTCGTCCATTACGTCCATCGCGTCGGTGGCCGCCGCCTGGCCGTCTTCGGCGAGTCCCTGTGCGCGCTGGCTGTTCTGTTCGACCTCGGTCGCACTGGAGGCGATCTCTTCGACGGTCGCGCTCATGTTCGAGACCTCGCCCGCAATCGACTGAATCCGATCGGACTGCTCGTTGGCGAGCGTCGAAATCTGCTGTGAGGACTGCGAGACGCCATCTGCGGCGGATTCGAGATCCGCAATCGGGGCTTCGAGATCACGTTTGACCTCTTTGGCGAGCTGTTCGCGCTCTTGGACCTGTTCGTCGAGCCGCTGGCTGTACGAATGGATGTAGGTATCGGCAACCACCTGCATATCGAGATTGATGATCCGGAGGACAGCCGTAATGTCGGCTCTGAGTTCGTCGACTTCGTCGCTGACGACCGGGTCGATGGCGTCCAGGACGTCGTCGGCATTGGTCGACGAGTTGTCATCGATAGCATCGTCGAGCGCGCCAGCCAGCCGTGTCCGGAGGTTTTCAGTCGCCCGTTCGGCCAACAGCGGCAAAATGAGGTCGTAGTAGACGCCGTACTGGCCGATGTACTGTTTCATCGGCATTTCGAGAATATCGTGGAGTTTGCCAATGCGGGCGCGGTTGGCGAAATACTGCTCGTCGTACTCACCGCTCGCTAGGGTCGAAAAGTAGGCTTTCTGTGTCTGTTTGAGCGCCTCGACGTTTTTGTCCGACCGACTGATTACCTCGACGGTTTCGTCGTACTGCGTGAGGTTCTCGTAAAACTGCTCGGCGATTTCGTCGGTGTTGTCCTCGAACAGCGGGCGGAGCGCTTCGAGCCGTGCGACATCCTGCTCGTCGAAGTTGACGAACTCCTTTCGCCACTCGATTTCTCCGTTGTCGAGCCCGATCTCTCGAACGAGTGACTCGATGTCGACGCGGTCGTTGAACCCACCCTGGCCGAACATGGACGCGTAGTCGGTCATAACCGCAACACACGGTCGCCGCTATTTATATGTATATTAGCGATATTCAAATTTGATACTGTTAGTCGTTGTATACTAATAGGTTCTCGCTATAGCGGCTGTCTGGCGACACCATTGTCCGGCTGCCGAATGTACGCTGACACCCCTGCAGGCGTTTCGAGAAAGACTGCCTCGCCGCCGGTCGAGTCGAGAGTGTTGCGGATCACGTTCTGGCAGTAGACCGATCCCTTCGTCTGTGGCGTGTCGTGGCGCGTGTGACCAACCACCTGTGGCGGCGAATCGGCCGAGAGATGCGCGAAATCGAGCCAGACTAATCCCGCCTCGGGGCCTTTGAGATGTGACTCACCGACGCCCAACACCGTGGGGTAGTCGTCGGGCAACCGACGCTGTACCGGCAGATCCTGCTCAGTTCCAACGGCGTCTGAGAGTGCTGTGGCCGCCCCGACGAGCGAGTCGTTGACCGTCGACGCCTCGTATGGCTCGGTCGCGCCCGCGTGGGCGTACGTCACACCGTAACCCTCGTAGGCCGCCACGACGTACCCCTGTCTGATCGCTTTGCAGTACTGCCGGCGGTCGGCATCACTGACTCTGCCGCAGTACCAGTCGGCCAGTCCGAACTGGTCACGGGCGAGCAGCATCGCCTCGTGGTTGCCGAGCGTCACGCGCACCCGGCCGGGCGGAGCCTCTTGGATCAGCCGCCCAACGAGTTCGAGCACACCCTCGTTGTCGGGCCCGCGGTCGATGAGGTCCCCATTGAACACGAGCACGTAGTTGTTGTCGGCCCAGTGGAGCCGCCCCGCCTCGTCAGCAGCAACGACCGGTTCGGTGTCGGGGTGGTCGGTGAGTGTCAACAGCGCGCTGCGAGCAGTATCCAGATAGCCATGAATATCGCTCAGGCTCACAATCCCCGGCGGCTCGTCGATCGAGGCCGCCAGTGTGTCGATGCTATCACGAAGCGACGACTCAAGCGCCGTCGGCGGCGTTTGTATTGGCATTCGGCTGTAGTAGAGGGCGCATAACACATAATGGGCCGCGAAACAGTCACTCAGGTACGCCAGCTATGAAACAGCTACCCGAAACCCCCACCGTCGAGTCAGCTCCTCCGGAACTCTTGGAGTCGGGGCATCTCTGGATTCTCGAATCGGTGGTCGGCGCGCCGCTGCGGTTCCGGCTCGGTGAGTCTGGAGCCGTTGAGTTCGGCGATGCCGAGCGTGTCTACGCCAACGGCGGGGAGCTGCCGCCGCAGTATCAGCATGCAGTCAGGCATATTCAACGCGATCTCGACCGCGAGGCTCTCCGGTCGGCCGTCGACGATCCCTCGGCGATCGTCTTTTTCGGGACGGCGATGCAGTACCGGGGAGTCGACTACGACTGGACCCGGACCCCCTCGTTTTTGGGGCGTGAAATCTGGTCGGCCAAAGCCGAGCGGTTCCGACCGCCGGACGCTGTCGACGGCATTTTTGAGCGACTCGGTCTGCAGGCGATCAACCCACTCGACCAGGAACTGTCGGTACGGGATTTCACCCCAGAGCACTATTCGATTCCGCAGTCAGCATGGTATGACGGCCCCGCAGCGGGAATCGTGATACGCGACAAGGGAGGCCACCGCGCGAGGCTCTCGAACCCCGCTGTCGCGGTCGACGACTCGGCCCCGTCGCAGACAACAGCCGACGAACTTGCCGCGAGGTACGGCTCCGACGGTCGACTCGCTCGGCTTGCCGACGAGCTTCGACGGGAGGGCCGACCGGTTACCGTCGACCACCTGTTCGAGCGGGCGTTCGAATCCGCGCTCCGTGAACTCGATCCACGCAGTGTTCGCGCGGAAGGACCAGTCGAAACGAGCGCGTTCAGGTCGGAGCTGGCCGCGCTGGCGGCGGAGTTCATACAGAATAATAATGTATGATGCGGCGGTGGCGGCCAATCGTGTCAGCCAGCGGTCGGTTCAGCCCAAGAGACTTTTTATGCCCCATACCCTATGAGGAGATACTTGAATGACGGGACATGAATCTCGACCCCCCGGTGTGGACCACGAGGCCGATCTCGAATGGTGCCACGAGACGGTCCAGGGGGTCTCTCGGACGTTCGCGCTGACTATCGACGTGCTGGACGAACCGATGTCGACACACATCTGTTTGGGCTATCTGCTCTGCCGCATCGCCGACACCATTGAGGATGCGGGCCACATCCCGCCCGAACCCCAGGCCGAACTGCTTCGGACCTACGACGAGGCTATCGACCCGGATTCCGACACCGACATCCAGGAATTTAGGGCCGCCGCCGACGAGTGGATTCCGGCCGAGCGGTCGGCCGACTGGGCAGTCGTCGCCGAAGCCCCGCGGGTCGTGGCGACGTTCGACGAGCTTCCGGCGGATGTCCAGGAAGCTATCGTCCCGCCGGTCCGCGAGCTTGTCGACGGGATGGCGATGTTCGTCGACCGCTATGCCAACGCCGGCGGGCTGCGGATCGACACGCGCGACGAGCTCGAAGAGTACTGCTACTATGCGGCGGGGACAGTCGGCAACCTGATTACGAACCTGCTGACGCGTGGGGATCTCGCCAAAGACAAACGCCAGCGACTGTACGACACGGCCGTCGAGTTCGGCCTGCTCCTCCAGTTGGTCAACATCTCGAA
>CAZOOU010000129.1:0-4447 GCA_964581495.1 uncultured Haloferacaceae archaeon | reverse complement strand
CGTCGGGCTCGGCTGCCAAGCGCGTGCTAAAGGATTCGCCGTCTTGGGAAACAATCACTTTCTTGTCGACCGTGGATTTCGACTCGATTGTGGTTTTGTGGACGTGGCCACATTCGCTGCACCGAACGGTCACGTTGCCGCCGGGTTTCAGCACCTCGTGGACCGTTTCTTCGCGTGGCGAACAGGAGGGGCAGGTCACTGCCACTCGGTCGCCGGCGTCTGTATCGCTCATAGGTGTTCTGTGAGTGCGATGGCTAAAAAGTCGTGCTTGTGTGGCCGCTGTGGGTCGGTGTACCGTGCTCCGTCGACCGGCTGTAGGTGCTCGCTAACGCAGCTACTGTTCCGGTAGGTCGATCCTACCGCCGTCCGCATACACGGTTGGCTCCCGGAGAATGCCATCCAGATGGAGCGGCGCGTCGACCTCGCCACCAATCGAGGCGTTGTCGCCGATAGCAATATGGACCGTTCCAGCCGCTTTTTCATCGAGTAGGACCGAGCCGACCAACTCGTCGACGCCGACATTTGTTCCGATCCCCAACTCTGCGAGGTTGTAGGCCGCATCGCCGGCCTCTTCGGCGGCGGTTTCGATCTGGCCACGGATTTCGTCGTCCGAGATATGTGTCACGAGCCCGTCTTCGACCTCGAAGGTGAGCTGTTGGCCCGCATCAAGGAGCCCGTGGGGCCGCATCGTGCCGTCGACGACGTACGTTCCACTCGCACTTTTTGGACTCACAAAGATCTCGCCTGCGGGCAGGTTCGAAAACTCACCAGGTTCGTGGACGATGCCGGTGTCGAGCAGCCACTCGCGGTCGCCGATTTCGAAGGTGATATCGGTGCCCTGCGGCGAGGTAACCCGAATCTCGTCGGCTTCTTTGACCTGTTCGTGCATGGTTTCGGAGTGGGCGGCGATTGCCTCGTAGTCGGCATCAAGACCAGTGACGAACACGGGTTCGGTGATCCCTGGCAGCGTCGACCCACGGGCTCCGGCCTCGCAGGCATCGCCACGGGCGCGGGTATGACTGATGCTTTTGGTCGTTGGAGCCAGAAACACATCGGCCTCAGCGAGTGCGGCTGCAACTGCTGCGGGTGGTTCGGCGCCGTGCTGGTCGCCTGGCGGGTAGCGAACAATGGTCGGATCGTCGGTGATCTCGCTTGCGACTTCGTAGAGGGCTTCGCCGATCGGCTGGCGTTTGTCGTCGGTGACGATCAGACAACGCTCCTCGCGTCCGAGGTTCAAACACTGGCCGAGTGCGGTTTCGGCGGCCGCCCGCAGATCGCTGGCTGTGGTGTCGCTCATACTCACGGTTGCCGGCGGGGTGGCCTAATGGTTACTGTCGATACCGACATGATTCTTATATCTCGCCCAACTCTACGTATCAACGCTAGTGGTTTTATGAACGTGCGCGACCCGCGAGATGGCAGTAGGGGCGTTCCCATCCAGACCACAGGCTTGTTTGTCATCGTGTTGGTCGTTGGGCTCATCACCGCCGGCGTGCTGTTCAGCTTTGGCACTGGGCTCACCGACCGGTCGACGGTCACCGCGGGCAGCGGCGAGTGCACGTACACGCTGTCGTTCGATCCGCGTGACGTCGACGGCTTTGCCGAAGACCGCGCTGCCAGCGAGCGGTACACCGACGGGACGTTCCCCTGTTTGCTCTGGCTCGATGCCGGCGGTAGCTCCGCGTTCGAGTCTGGCGAGTCAGTCTCCGCATGGGCAGACAAAAGCACCAACGAGTTTACCGCAACACCGACCGGCACCGCCCCTAAGTGGGAAACCGTCGACGGTATCCGAGCAGTCCGGTTCGACGGTGGTACTGACGGCGGCCTGGTTGTCGGCTCGCAGTCCGAGACCCCCGAGTTCAGCGTCGACTCGGGCCTAACGGTGACGGCGCTTGTCTATGTCGTCGACCGAACTCAGCGGGGCGGCGGCCTCTATGCTGTCGGCGGTGACGACGGCCACACTGCCATCGGACTCCAACAGTCCGACGTGCCGCCCGGCCACCAACGGGCGGACCAGTGGTGGGCAACCCCTGGCCCTCACCCGGAGATCACAACGGAGGGTCGGTGGGCCATCGTCACCCACGCGGTCGACGCCGACTCGGGCGAACTGTTCGTCGACGGCGACTCCCAGGGACGAGTGACCGACGGCGTCGGTGAACTCGGCGGCGAGCTCCGGATCGGCGCGGCAGCGTCGGGTCAGGCGTTCGACGGCTACGTCGCTGAATACTTTGTCAGCGATCGCCGGCTCTCAGCGGGGCAACGGAATCTCGTCGAGTGTGCGATGGCCGCCAAACACGACTTGGGTGTCGACCTTGCTGCCTGCTGACCTGCTGGCCGTTAGGACTGCGTCTGGGTGGGAGCCTCGATGCGTGTCTCGATGTCGATCTCGCCCGCAACGTCGCTTAAAAAGTCGCCTTTGATCTCGGAGATACGGGTTTCGATTTCGGCGACCAGCGGCGGCTCGAACTCTTTTCTGACTCGGTCGAGTCGCTCGGTTTCGGTTTCGATCCGCCCTCTGAGATAGCGGGCTCCCCGTCCGTCCTCATCGGGGTCGGGTTCGGGGGTCAGTTTGTTGGCGACCAGCCCCCGGACGGTCAACCCTTTGTCAGCAAGCTGGTCGACGGCGCGGGCGGTCTCGTTTACCGAGAGTTCGTCGGGATTCAACACCAAAAAGAAGGCGGCGTCCTCGCGGAGCGTCCGGCCCGCGAACTCGAAAAACTCCTTTCGGTCCTGGAGGCGCGCGAGCACCGGATCGCCCTCCATCACCCGGCGCGGCTCGTTGTTGCCGATGGCAGCCTTTTCAAACAGATCGATGCTCACCCGGCGTTTTTGCATCAGCCGGTCGATCCAGTCTTCGAGCAGCTTCGGTAGGCCGAGCAGCCGGAGCGTCCCGCCGGTCGGCGAGGTGTCGAACACGACCCGGTCGTACGGGTCGGCAGTGCGCATCACGTCGACGAATCGGTCGAACAGCGCGGCCTCGTAGGCGCCGGGCGTGCCGTGGGCCATCTCCAGTTGGCGGTTGATCTCGTTGACCATCGCCGCCGACACCTGTTCGGAGAGTCCCTGGCGGAGTTCGTTGAGATGGCGGGTGACCTCCTCGTCGGGGTCGATCTGCATCGCCGAGAGATGTTCGATGCCGTCGACCGACTGGGCGTCGTCATCGAACGGCTGGTCGAACACATCCGAGACCGAATGGGCGGGGTCGGTCGAGACAACGAGGGTCTCGTGGCCCTCGCGGGCACATTTCAGCGCGTAGCCACAGGAGACGGTGGTTTTGCCGACCCCGCCCTTGCCGCCGAAAAAGACAAACGGCTCCATCAGAAGTGGTACTGCTGGCCTTTGCGTTCGACCAGCGAGCCACGGTCCCACAGCCGGCGTTCCCAGGACTCGAACTCGGCTTCGAGATACGGCAACAGCTCGGCGGTGTAGTACGACACCGGTGAGGGAATTCCAAAGGCGTCGGGAAAACACGCCAGCAGAAACGCATCTTCGGTGTCTTCGGCCTCCTTTTCGATCTTCTCGTAGGCCGGATGGCTGATCAACCCGTGGTAGAGCCCTCGAAGCCACTCTTCGAGCGTCGACCGAAACTGCGCGATCTCGTCGGCGAGCGTCATACCTGTTGGCATGACACACAGTGTGTAAAAGCTGTCGCAGCGTCAACCCACCGCTTGGCCTGTACTGTCGACGTCGGTCGTGTCTACCTTTTAATTCGGTGTACTCACAGTACTACTCATGAGCGAGACGACGCCGGTGACGATCCTCTCGGGAAGTCTCGGTGCGGGAAAAACGACGCTGCTCAACCACCTGCTTTCGACCGCTGGCGACCGAAATCTCGCCGTGTTGGTCAACGATATGGGCGAGGTCAACGTCGACGCCGAGCTGGTCGCCGACGGCTCGGAGCTTGATCTCGACGATGGGGTCGCCGAGCTCTCGAACGGCTGTATCTGCTGTGAGCTCCAGGACGACCTCGAATCCGCGGTCGTCCGGCTGGCCCGCGAGCGGTCGTTCGACCACTTGCTCGTCGAATCTTCCGGCATCTCCGAGCCAGCCCCCGTTGCTCGGCTGTTTACAACTGAGTCCCGCGTTGCCGCTTTATATACCGTCGACGCGCTGGTTACCGTGCTCGACACACACCGCTTTATAAACAGCTTCGGCGGCGACGCGGTTCCGGAGCGTGTGGGCAGCGACGACGACCGTCCGCTGTCGGATCTGCTGGTCGATCAGGTCGAGGTCTCGAACATCGTGCTGTTAAACAAGGCGGATCTGTGTACCGACGCCGAACTCGACGAGGCCGAGTCGCTGGTGGCAGCGCTCCAGCCAGCCGCCGTAACAGTCCGCACGGAGTTTTCGGCCGTCGATCACGACCGACTGCTCGGCGTCGACCTGTTCGACAGAACGGAACTCGACGAGCTGCCGGGCTGGAAACGCGCGCTGGCGGCTGCCGAAG
>CAZOOU010000128.1:0-4461 GCA_964581495.1 uncultured Haloferacaceae archaeon | reverse complement strand
CAGTTAGACGGGATTCGAGACCGGTTGCCAAACGCGGCGTGGCACTCCGCGTGGGTCTTCAACCAGTTGCACACGTATGTCGAATACAAGGCCACAGCCGAAGGACTGTTCGTCGACACGACGAGCCCACGAAACACATCCAAACGCTGCGCTGAGTGTGGTTTCATCGACGACGCGAATCGGCCAACCCGTGAGACGTTCGAGTGTCAGCACTGCGGGAACCGGAATCACGCGGACTACAACGCCGCAAAGAACGTAGCAGAGCTGTATCTCCGGCGCGAGCAACAGTCCTCGCGTGGGAGGGGTGTCAGTCAATACGCCCTGAAATCCGGGACGGTACCAGCCAGTGGTTCCGAACGCTGACTGCGTCCACGGATAAGTCTACACTCCGGTGTAGGCAGTTGATATCTACTTCCCGCTTCGACCAGCGAGCTACTGAATACACTCACTGATAAGTCAAACAGCCGAATTAAAACTCGTGGTTCGATTTCGAGACGAGATCATCAGGTGCGGTTTCGATCTCACCAGTGCCGACGAACTCGTAGTCGTCGTCGACCAGCAGGACTTCGCCATCCTGGATCGCCACCTCAACCTCATTCAAGTACGCCCCCTCGCATGGCCCGTACGTACAGCGACCCGAATCCGCTTCGAAGTACGCGCCGTGGTTGGTACAGATCACTTCGCCGTTGCGCATCTCTGCGCCCGAGCCCTTGTCGAGTTTGATATGGGTGAAATGCTGGCAGTAGTTGAGCCACGAGACGACGCCCTCCTCGTCGCGGAGCAAAATGGCTTCTTTCGGTTCGTCGCCGTCGACCGGCCGCAGTCGATAGATAAGGGTGGTGTCTCCTGGCACGTCGTCGACCGACGTGATTCGACTCGCAGAACTCATTGCAGGCTGCTACCGACTCCGATGAGTTAAGCGTGTATTTTCGGGCGATTGTTCGACTCACTCGTAGTGCGTCGACTCAACGTGCGCATCAAACAGCCGCGACAGTAGGGTCGTCACCGGACCCGCCCCCTCCCTGTCACCGACCGAAATCCCGTCGACCGTCTCCACGGGCCGAAGCTCCCACGTCGAGTTGGTCAGAAACACCTCGTCGGCCTGACGGACATCGTCGGGCGTGTACTGGCCCTCCTTGACTGGAATCCCCTCCTCTGCGGCGAGTTCAAGCACAACGCGGCGAGTGATTCCCGGCAACACTGGCCCGTCGAGGCTCGGCGTCCGGAGGGCGTTGTTCTGGACGAAAAACAGGTTGCTCGTCGCGCCCTCGGTGACTCGACCGTCAAGGTCGACCATCAGTGCCTCGTCAGCGTCGGTCACCCGCAGCTCAAGCCGGGCCAAAATCCCATTCAAATAGTTGTGCGTCTTCACCCGCGACGGAATTGCGGCGTCGGGCATGCGCTTGGTTTTGACCGTCTGCAGGGTGGCTGGCCCGTCCCACACCGGCTGACTCTGGCGGCCGCCACGCGGTAGTGGTTTGACGATGACGACAACCGTGGGGTCGACTACCTCGTCGGGGGTGAGTTTTCCCGGCTGGACGCCGCGGGTGATCGACAGCCGGACGTAGGCATCGCCTACTCCGTTGGCGTCGAGTGTTTCGTCGACGCGGGCTTTGAGGTCACCTCGCGAGAGCCCATGATCGAGGCCGAGCACGTCGCAGGTCTCGTTGAGCCGATCCATGTGTGCGTCCCACTCAAAAATCTCGCCGTCGTAGGCCCGCATCGTCTCGAACGCCGCGTCGCCGTACAGAAAGCCACGATCCTCGACGCTAACTGTCGCCTCGTCTGCCGCTACGAGTTCGCCGTCGACGTGGTATATGCGCTCAGTAGGCATTGACTACTCACACCGCTGGACGAAGTTTTCGACCATTCGTTTGCCGTCGTCAGTCAGAATGCTTTCGGGGTGGAACTGGACGCCGAACTGTAGCTTTTCGCGGTGTCGAACTCCCATCACGACCTCGCGTTCGTCGGTCGTGTGGGCGGTCTCGACCAACTCGTCGGGTAAATCGTTGCGCTCGACACAGAGCGAATGATACCGACCAACCCGGAGGCTCTCCGGTAATCCCTCAAATAATCCCTCACCGTCATGGCTGATCGCGGAGGGTTTACCGTGAACCACATCGGGGGCGTGGCCCACGGGCGCGCCGAGTGCCGCACACATCGCTTGGTGGCCGAGACAGACCCCGAACACCGGACAGTCGAGCTCGAACACGTCCATCGAGACGCCCGCCGACTGGGGGGTGCCAGGGCCGGGCGAGAGCACGATGCCGTCAGGGTCGAGTTCGCGGATCGCCGCGAGATCGACCCGATCGTTGCGCCGGACGGCCACCTCGCCGGCAAACTCACCGACGTACTGGACAAGATTGTAGACGAACGAATCGTAGTTGTCGACAACCAGGATTCGCGGGCCGCCTTCAACGTTACCGGTGTCGATTCCCGCGGTCGGCGTCTCGTCTCTCGCAGCGTCGACAGTCATTCGGCGGCCTCCTCGATGGTCATTCGGCCCGCAGTCAGTGCCTCGTCGATTGCGGTGATGAGCGCGCGGCCTTTGTCCATCGTCTCGTCGTACTCGGCGGCGGGCTCCGAATCGTGGACGATCCCCGCGCCCACACGGAGATAGTAGCGGTCGGTGTGGCGGGTTAGGGTCCGAATAATTATATTGAGAGTCGCACGACCGTCGAAGCCGAAGATCGCCATGCTCCCCGTGTAGGGGCCGCGCTGGGTAGGCTCGAGTTCGTCGATGATCTCCATCGTCCTGGGTTTCGGCGCGCCGGTAATCGTCCCGCCGGGGAAGACCGCAGCGATGGCGTCGGCCAGCGTGCGATCCGCGCGAAGTCGACCTTCGACTAACGAGACCAGATGCATGACCTCCGAGTAGCGGTCGACGCGGCGGTACTCGCTGACCTCGACGGTGCCGAACTCGCTGACCTTGCCCAGATCGTTGCGTTCGAGGTCGACCAACATCGCGTGTTCGGCGCGCTCTTTCTCGTCGCTTCGGAGATCAGCCTCGAAGGCGTCGTCTGCTTCGGGCGTCCGACCCCGCGGACGGGTGCCGGCGATCGGTTCGGTGAGTAGTCGGTCGTCCTCGCGCTGCAACAGAAGCTCCGGGCTTGCGCTGACGAGATCGAGACCGCTCCAGCGGTCGTCGCCGCGGCCTGAAAACTCCAGGAGTCCGGAGTACGGTGCGGGGTTGACCCGTCGCAGGGCGTCGTAAGCCGCGACCGGATGAACGGCGGCCGGAGCTGAAAGTCGCTGGGAGAGGTTCGTCTGGAACGTATCGCCGTCGCGAATGTACTGTTTTATCTGGCGGACGCGGTCGGCGAAGGCGGCTCGGCCACACTCGCTTTCGAACTCGGCTTCGGTGGCTGCAGCCGGCGGCTCGCCAACCGAGGGGTCGCCCTCGCGTGCGGCAGTCGCAAGCGCGCTCGCCCGGTCGACCGCCCGGTCGTAGAGCCGGTTGAGCTCGGCTTCGGTGGCGTCGTCGGGGATTTTTGGACAACAGGTGAGATGGAGGGTAAGGCGGTCGTCGCGCGGCTCGGACCAGGATGCCACACAGTCGAACACACCCACCTGAAGTCGAGGGAGCCGGCGGTCGTCGACCGCGTTGCCCGAAAGCGATTCGAGCTCGCGGGCGATGTCGTAGGAGAGCCAGCCGAACGCGCCACAGGGGTAGGGAACTGAACAGTCGCCGCGGACGAGCGTTTCGCCCGACAGGAGACCCTCCAGGGCGGCAAGCGAGGGTGTCTCGCGCTGGTAGTCGCCGACAGCACTCGCGGTGGCATCGCTTGCGACCACGGCGTCAGCAGAAACCGTCAGCCGCTCTACCGGATCGACGGCGAAATACCCCCAGCCTGACTGGCCGCCCGTGGTTTCCAGAAAAACGCCGCCGGGGCCGTCACGGGCACGACGGTAGGCCTCGAACGGATCGCTGACCTCGGTTGTGAGTTCAATGGGGACGCGCCCGCCCGGCGGCGCGTCGGCTGCCACCGACCGAAACGTGGCCCGGTCAGTGACGACGGTCGGCGTTGACATATAAGCACACAGTCGACCCCAGCGTGTAACAGTTTCGCGTTTGGCGAACAGTCGGACAGAGTGTAGAGGCCCTACTGGTCTGCGGCGCGGTCGATCCAGTCGGAGACGATCTTCGGTGAGACATCGATCTGGTCGGCGAGTGTGTCGGCGTCGGCCGCCGAAAGCTCGTCGACCGAACTGATACCTGCGGCCGCAAGCCGCTCGGAGTAGGCCGGCCCAATCCCCTTGATCGCGGTGAGATCGGCCGCAGGCGCCGACGGCTCGGGGTCGTCCGAATCAGCGTCTTCGGTGGGTTCGAAGTCTGTGGATTCCTCGTTTGCCGTCTCTTTTTCGACTTCGGCATCACTGTCTTCGACGTCGACTTCGGCATCAGCGTCTTCGACTTCGGCATCTTCGGCTTCGTCGATGACGTCTTCGACATCACGGTCG
>CAZOOU010000127.1:0-4468 GCA_964581495.1 uncultured Haloferacaceae archaeon | reverse complement strand
CTCGCGCCGTCGACGGGGGTCACCGACACGACAGGGCCAAATGTTTCCTCGCAGGCGACCCGCGAGTCGGGCGCGACGTCGGTCAGAATCGTCGGCTCATAACAGTACGGCCCCACGTCAGGTCGAGCGCGGCCACCCGTCTCGACGGTCGCGCCGGCCTCGCGGGCCGACGCAACGTGCGATTCGACTTTTTTCAGTTGCGTCTCGTCGATTAGCGAGCCCAAATCGGCCGCAAACGAGTGCTCGACACCGAGTGTCAGCTGTTCGGTTTCGTTTATAAAGGCCGCGAGGAACTCATCGTACACCGCCCGGTCGACGTAGAGCCGTTCGGCCGACAGACAGAGCTGGCCGAGGTTCGAAAAGCAGGCGGCGACCGCGCCACGGGCGGCCTCCTGGATGTCGGCATCATCGAGCACGACCAGGGGATTGTTGCCACCTAACTCAAGCGAACAGTCGATCAGATTTCGACCCGCACGCTCGGCGACCGCCCGGCCCGTTTCGGTGCCGCCGGTAAACGAGACGTAGTCGACGTGGTCGATCAGCGTGCCGCCGACCTGCTGGCCGTCGCCGGCGACAACCTGAAACAGCCCGTCGGGGAGCCCCGCCTCCGCAAACAGCTCGGCGAGCAACAGCGCGCCGTACGGCGTCTTTTCGTCCGGCTTCAGGACGACCGCATTCCCCGCCAGGAGGGCCGGAATCGCGTCGACCATGGCGAGGTTCAGCGGGTAGTTCCACGGCGAAATCACCCCAACCACCCCAACTGGCTCGTAGGTCACCGTCGCCGTCGACAGCCACCGAACCGCCGGCGACCGCGGCTCGTCGGCAATCGCGGTCGGTCCGTGGTCGGCGGCATACTCACAGCTCGACTGGATGTCGAACAGCTCTTCGAGCGCGGTCTGTCGGGATTTACCGGTTTCGGCCTGCAGCACGTCCAAAAACTCCTCGCGTCGATCCAGGACGCAGTCGGCGAACTGCTCGATGACTGCGGCCCGCGTTTCGACTGGAGCCGCGGCCCACTTGGCCTGTACGTCGCGAGCGGTTTCGACCGCCTCGGCTACGTCTTCGGGCGTCGACTCCGGGACAGTTCCGAGCGGTTCGCCGGTCGCTGGCGCGGTTATTTCGCGGCTTGTCGATCCCGTTGCGGCCACACGCTCGGCGAGCGCGGCGAGTCGTGTCGACGCGTGGGTCGTCTCCACCAGCGGGCTCTCAGGAGATGCCATTGGAGACAGTACGGAAGAGTGTCAAAAGTAGCTGTGGATCAGGCGGCCTCGACCATCGCGACGCCGGTGATCTCGAAGCGGGTGCCGCCGTCGCTGCTGGCGGCTGCGGTAATCTCCCAGCCGTGGGCCTCACAGATCCGCTTGACGACCGCGAGCCCGATTCCAGTTCCCTCCTCGTCGGTGCTGTAGCCGAACTCGAAGAGGCTCTCGTGGTCGTCGCCTCCAATTCCCTGGCCGTCGTCTTCGATCACAAACCCGTCTTCAATCCCCGATACCGAGACAGTGGTCGCTCCGGCGTGGTCGTTGGCGTTCCGAAACAGGTTCTCGAAGACGCTTTTGAGGCGGGCGGGGTCGGCCTCGATGGTCCGGTCGGCTCCAACGACGAGTTCGAGACTGCCGGTGTCGGCCGTCGACCACGCCTCGGTCGCCACCGCCGAAAGCGAGACGGCCTCTGGGTCGTCGACCGTCTGGCCCTCTCGGGCCATCGTCAACAGCACCTCGATGAGTTCGTCCATCCGCTCGTGGGACGCTGACATCTGGTCGACTGCCTCCTGGAGGCGTTCGGGATCCGGCTCCGATTTGTCGAGCTGTCTGTCGAGGAGCTCGGTCCAGCCAGCGGCCGTCGAAAGCGGGTTTCGCAGGTCATGGCTGACGATATCGGCGAACTCCGCGAGGCGTTCGTTCTGGTTTCGCAGGCGGCGTTCGCGTCGCTTTCGGTCGCTGATATCCCGGAGGACGACCACGTAGCCTCGGGTAACATCGAACTGGTCTGTGACCTGTGTCTGTTCGATATCGTACGTCTGTCGACTTCCACCATCGGTCACCAGCGTGGTGAACTCATCGGCGTCGCCGGTACGGATGCTCTCTTCGAGCACCTGGCTGAAGTTGCTGTCATCGATCTCGCTGACCGGCACCTGTGGCCGCAGTCCCTCGACGAGTTCGTCGGCCGACGCGTTGTAGTCGGCAACGATGAAGTTGGCGTCCATGATCAACACCGGATCGTTCATTTCGCGGAAAAACTGCCTGATGACGACAGGCGAGAGTTTCAAAAAGTCATAGCGGTACAGCGCCCAGCCGACACCGATCGCCTGGATATTGAACAGAATCGGCGTCGTGTCGACGAGCGGGAGAATCTGCACGCCGCTGATGAACAACACGACTGAGATGTAGACGATCACACCGATCCCGAAGATGATCAGCGCCTGGTACCGAAAGACGGTCTGGGTTTGGAGAATGAACCGTCCCAAAAAGAAAAACGAGACGCCGATCATCACCGTACTAATCAGGAGTTGGCCGACGACGACGATTCCGGCCGACTCGACGGCGAACGTAAACAGCCCGAACTCACCGACAACGATTTCGTCGATCACGAGCCCGCCGGGGTTGAGCCCGACTAGCAGGCCGAACAGGACTGCCTCGGCAGTCAGCAGCCACCAGACCCACGTCGGTATTAGCTCGCTGTCGCCGGTGTACTCGCTGACGAACAGCAGCCATGCGACCCCAGCAAGTACCGAAAACAGTGCCTTGACGAAGAGGCCAAACTCGGTGAGCAGTCCTCCGGAGCCGATGATCATCAACAGATAGCCGCCGGCCCACACGGAGTCTGCGGCCATCAACAGCCCGTAGGACTCCGAGACCGGGTGGTCGATCCGTGTCCATGAGTAGACCGCCAGCAGGCCGCTGGCTACAACTGCCAGTACCACTAGCGAAACGATGACGAGACTAATAAAGGCGTCATCCATCAGTACTACGCAACATCATGTTGGATATAAAGCTCTAGGGCCTGTTTCTTTGTGCTGATAATCGTCCAGATGCTGCTTTTGAGTGTCGACTCAACCACCGTCGAGGTCGGTGGTTGATCCCCTCGCAGCACTGAAATCCTGATACCTTTTGAAACAGGAGCCAGTAGTTCGGGTAATGAGCCACGCCGCCGAAACCAACCCCTTCCTCCGTGAGCCACCCACCGAGTTCGAGCCGGTCGACGCCCTCTCCGAATCGGAGGCCGCCCAGCAGGCCGAACTGCTCCGTGAGGCGATCCGCGAACACGACTACCGCTACTACGTCGAGGCCGACCCGATCATCGCCGACCGGATCTATGACCAGCTGTTCGGTCGCCTTCAGGAACTCGAATCCGCCTTCAATCTCGCGGCCGTCGACAGCCCAACCCAGCGTGTCGGCGGCGAGCCGGTCGACGAACTCCAGACGGTCGAACACACCGCGCCGATGCTCTCGATCGACCAGAGCGGCGAGGCCGAAGACGTCCGAGAGTTCGACGAGCGCGTTCGCCGCGAACTTCGAGCCGAAGGGTTCAATGCCGACGGGATCGGCTACGTCTGCGAACCCAAGTTCGACGGCATTTCCTTGGAGATCGTCTACGAGGAGGGCCGGCTCGTCCGTGCCGCCACGCGGGGCGATGGCCACGAGGGCGACGACGTGACCGCTCAGGCCCGCCGCATTCCCGCCATTCCGCTGCGGCTCCGCGGTGATTTTCCTGACTTGTTGGCCGTCCGCGGCGAGGTGTTCATGCCGAAAGACGGCTTTCGGGCCCACAACCGCGAGCGAATCGAAGCCGGCGACGAGCCGTTTGCCAACCCCCGAAATGCGACGGCCGGCACGATCCGCCAGCTCGATCCTGCTGTCGTCGCCGACCGCCCCCTGGACTGTTTCGTCTACGGAATCATGGCCTATGAGGGCGACCGCGAGCGGCCGCCAACTCAGTGGGCCGAACTTGCGGCCTTTCGCGAGTGGGGGTTCCACGTCGACGACCGCGCCGAACAGGTCGCGGATATCGAAGACGCCATTGACTACCGCGATGAGCTGGTCGAAGCCCGCGAGGATCTCAACTACGAGGTCGACGGCGTCGTCATCAAGGTAGACGACATCGCCGCCTGCGAGGAGCTGGGCAACACGGCTCGTGCCACCCGGTCGGCGTTCGCATATAAACTCCCCGCGCGCACGGAGATCACACCGATCACCGACATCGTCGTCCAGGTCGGCCGCACCGGACGTATGACCCCGGTCGCCCTCTTGGAGCCGGTCCAGGTCGGCGGCGTCACTGTCTCGCGGGCCACCTTGCACAACCCCGGTGAGATCGAATCGCTCGGCGTCGACGTTGGCGATACGGTCCGGGTGCTTCGGGCGGGCGATGTGATCCCGTACATCGATGAGGTCGTCGAGGCCGCGAGCGATTCGACGTTCGAGTTCCCCGAGCAGTGTCCCGTCTGTGCCTCCCCAGTCGAGCGGGATGG
>CAZOOU010000126.1:0-4474 GCA_964581495.1 uncultured Haloferacaceae archaeon | reverse complement strand
GACTCTCAAGACTCAGCAGTTCAGCCTCGATATGCCGCTCAGCAGCGTGATCGAGAGAGGCACCCAGCTCCTGCAGACGAGCCGTGACAGTCGATTGGTGGGCGTTGTCCAGTGCAGTAGCATGGGCTGTGAGCTGGTTCAAGATCTTCGTCTGGTAGGCTGTATCGAGCATCGTCGATAACTGCTCAATCTCCTGTTCGAGGGCGGCACGCTCAGGGACGATCTCGCCTGCGTGAGTTGGCGTCATGAACCGATGATCGGCTACCTCGTCGGCGAGAGTACGGTCGTCTTCGTGACCAATGCCGACTGCCGTTGGCGTGTTAGTGGTCGCAATAACGCGACAAATGGGCGTCTCATTGAACACGCGAAGTGTCTTGTCAGCACCGCCACCCCGTGTCACAATGATTACGTCGACTGTGGCATCCTCGTCGAGAGTCGCCACACCGCCCATGAGTTCCTCTAAGGCGTTTGGGCCCTGGACGCTGGCATGTTGGATTTTGATGTCGACATCTGGATAGCGACCATGTAGAGCAGTTACGGCGTCTACTCTTGCATCGCTATCCGCTGATGTGACGATCCCAATCGTTGCCGGAAGTTCCGGAAGCGATTGTTTTCGCTCATCATCTAAGAGGCCGTCATTGTCGAGCAGTTGTTTGTTCTCGGCGTATGTCTGACTGTAATCGCTCTCACCCATGTCGACGACGTCGGTCACGAGTATCGAACACGAACCCTGTGCTTCGTAGTAGGAGAGTTCGCCCTGGACTGCCACCTGCATCTCGCTTTCTGGTTCGACGGTCGACCAGCCACGACGAAATCCAAAGAGTACACAGTGGATCGAGGCACTCCCATACTCCAAGTCGAAGTGGATGTGACCGTTAGCCTCGCGGCAACTCGAAACATCACCAACGACGTAATCGTGATTAAGGTTATCGAGGTCCTCGATTGCAGCAGCAATTTCGTCGTTTAGAGCCTCAACAGTGACGATGTCGTCACTCTCAAGATCGGCATCCAGTTGCTGGGAAAGATCAGCATCTGCCATCCATGTTCTGGGTGGAACGGTCAGTACAAAAACCTATTTGGGTCATTTCCGGGAAATCAAAGAGGAAAATCAAGCAAAAGGCCGGCCTGCTGTCAGCCACCGTGCTTGCGGTACCAGACCCGCTCGCCGACAGGAGACTCCTCGTCACCGATGTCCAGCCGACTGAGAAACAGATCTCGTATTGCGAGTGTGATAACCAACTCTATTGGCTCGTCGTGCTCATCGAGGACTGTGACGACACAGTGGCCATCTCGCTGGTCGACTGAATCGATAGTCCCGGTCGACCACCGCTCGATATCGTGTGTCGGTTTCCGGGCATGAAGACGATCGTGGTTCATACAGTGTATGAGTTCGTAGACATTGTGTACGTTTCGCGTGATATGCTACGTTCGACCCGCGATATCCTCGTTCGGTAGTTGGATAGCAACCCTGTCACCAGACGATTTCGTAGCAGTCTCATAGACTGTTCTCCAATGCTGATCTACCTGTGTCACTGGGGAGTCGCGGATCAGCGGAATCAACAGATTCCGTGATCCGCACCGACAATAGTTCGACGTCGACGACAGTGGGAGGACGACTAACTGGAGGAGGAGAGTATCGACCTCGACTGACCTGGCAGAGCTTCTGATTCCACCAGTACGCGTAGTGGCCATTTGATCTCAAAAAAAGACTTTAGAGACTCACTAAGCATGGCAGAAATCAAATGACTCCTAAGGATATCACTAACTAGTCAATATCGTCGACATCAGCCGTTTCGTCCTTTGCGAGTCGGAACTGATCGATACGGTCGTACAACTCTTCGCTGGTCGCGCTCAGTTCAGACGCGCGGTGGGCCACCTGGTCAGTAGCCGTCGACTGCTGTTCGAGGCCGGCCGAAATCTGCTGGACCGATGCTGACAACTCCTCGCTCATCGAGGACGTGCTGTCGATGGTGGCTCCAAATCCGTCCATGTTTTCGGCCTGGTTTTCGACCGCATCGCTGACCTCGGCGGTGGCCACGCTGACCGCCTCGACGGTGGATTCGATCTCACTGACTCGGTCGACGACCTCCTCGACGGCGTCAGCTCCCGTTGCGACCTTCTTGTTGGTGTGGGTGATCTGGGAGGCGACTTCGCCAGTCTGGTTTTGGGCGTCGGTGATTATCTCTTCAATCTCGTCGGCTGACTGTTTGGACTCCTCGGCGAGTTTTTTGACCTCTTCGGCGACAACGGCGAAGCCGTCGCCCTCGTCGCCAGCGCGAGCCGCCTCGATGGCTGCGTTGAGTGCCAGGAGGTTGGTCTGATCGGCAATCGCCGAGATCACATCCAGCGTCTCACCGACGGCCTCCATCCGGCGTTCGAGCCGTCGGACCTCGTCAGTGATCTCTCTGGTAGCGTCGGTCGCCGACCGGATCTGGTCGACGGCTTCGGTGCCTTCACGGACACCATCGAGGGCGAGTTTGCTGGCTTCAGAGGTCTCGGCGTCGATCTCTTGGACGGAGGCAGTGATCTCCTCAATGCTGGCGGTGAGGTTTGCGGAAGTCAGATCCGCCTTGTCGGTCTGTTCGGCTAATTCCTCTGAGCCGCTTGCCATCTCCTCGGTTGAGTGGCTGATCTCCTCAATGGAGGCGGTAACCTCCTCGCTGTTGGCGCTGAGCTCCTGGCTAGTGTCGTCGAGGTCGTCGGCCAGCAGGGTGAGCCTAGAGAGCACTGTGCGGTAGTTATCGACAGCGGTCGACAGGTAGGTGCTGAGATCAATGAACTCTTCGTGGACAGTCTGCATCTCTTCGAAGTTAGCCGGCGGTTCGGGAATCGTCGGCTCGATGGTCAGATCGCCCTCGGCGAGCCGGATGATTTTGTTTTCGAGATCGTCGGTCACCGCCTCCTGGTAGGCCTCCAACTGATCGACTTTCTGTTGAGCGTCCTTTTCCACAACGGTGGCGGTTTCTATCGCCCCGACAACGGTTCCGTCCGCCTCACTGATCGGTTGGACGGTTCGATTGAGTGTGTGTGATTCGCTGCCAAGCGTAATAGTCTCAGTTCGCTCATTAATTTCGGTGCCCGTTTCGAGTGCCTTGGACAGTAATGGCTCACCGGTGTGAAGTGTCGACGCCCGCGTGCCGACCGCGTCCGCATCGGTCGTTCCGAACAGCTCGCAGGCCGCAGTGTTGATGTGCGAGATTACGCCGGTGGCGTTGACGATGACTGCTGGCGAGCCGATTCCATCAAGCACGTGAGCTAACAGTCGGTCTGTACTAAGACTGTCGACAGTCTCAGCTGGCTCAGGTCTCCGCGCTGAGCTATGAGTCGACACGGCCGTCGGCGGCTCAACATCGGTTCGGGACGCCCCAGTCTCGGTGAGATCTGCCCACTCAACCGGCTCGTCGTCGACCGAATTTCCAGTGGCATCTGTCCGCTTTTTTTTCGGAGTCTGTGACCACAAGCCAGTTGAGTACTCGTTTCATGCTTGAGACTCACATTCATACCATAATAAAAATTATGTCTGTGCAAAGCCACTAAAATAAATGCGTATCTTAGGTTGATCTAGCAATAAGATCTTTGTATAATGCGTTTTCAGTTAGTGCCGGTCATCAGCTCCGTTTCGGCGCTGTTGTAGTGTCGTGAGGCAACCAGGAGTCTATCAGAGTGCTTCGGCGTGAATCGGCAACTACTGTTTACCCCGGAGAGAATGTCACCGTCCGTCATTTGTGAAAGATGTGTCCGCTTGACCCCGCCTGTTCTCTCCTCGGTTTCGAGGGCATGTCGGAGTGCTTGTCACTCACGGGAAAGCAGGAGTATTCGCTCGTATTTCAATCAGGTGGTGGAACCTTTGTCAGCAACCACTATTACGCAGGGGACTCGTCGTCAGTATCCTCGTCTGCGTCATCTGCGGCCTCATCGCTATCACTTATTTCATCCGTATCTGAATCGGTCGCTTCGGACGTATCGATGCTGACCGGTTCACTGTCAGCCGATGGTTTGTCGTCGACGACGTCGATAGAATTACACGATATAGCACCGGCGAGATATCCGATAGTGCCACCGACCAGCCCACCGAGGACTGCTCCCGGGAGACCGCCGCGTTTGAGGCCTGTGATCGTTCCGGTTGCACCACCAGCAAGCGAGAGCGCAACTGGGTTCGGGTTGTCCGTTTCCGCGATGCAGTCAGTACTTGTCTCTTCTACCATACTATTACTTGCTTCGCCAAACGTATATATTGATGCTTGGGCCCACACCCTCTCACTCTCAGTCCGAGCATCTGTCGCCGGTTAGGCGTCTCGTGAAGTACCTCGAGGTCAGAGTGGTCAGCGCAACTTCTGAACATCTGGCAAAAATGTCACTATCCAGTCCTCGTTCGAAGCGAAGACTGGAATTATTCCACACGCCAAGTATTTCTATACTATGAACCACATCCCCGACGAGGTTCTTGAGGCCGTCGACGAGTTCGGAGAAGGTC
>CAZOOU010000125.1:0-4477 GCA_964581495.1 uncultured Haloferacaceae archaeon | reverse complement strand
TTCAGAAGTCGACGAAAGAACGGTCGATTTATTCAGTGGGCGGGCGTTCGGGCAGCTATGCAGGTCAAATCCAGACACCACCTCCGCAGCGATGCCATCTCCGAGCTCCAAGAGAGCCTCGCAGCAAGCTTCGGCAGCGACGTGACCGGCGACAGCTTCGAACTCGTCGAGTTGAGCGACACCGCCTTTGACGTCGTGTTAGTCGACGGCGACCAACTCATCGCCACGCTCGACGACGAACCGTTTTTGACCGTCCAGGGAGCCAACGCCTTCCCACCGACCGAATCGGTCGTCACCGTCGACGCGGGCGCAGTCTCCTTTGTCTCGAACGGTGCAGACGTGATGCGGCCCGGCATCGTTGAAGTCGACGACGGAATCGAAGCCGGCGATCTGGTGGCGATTGTCGAAGAAACCCACGGCAAGGTGCTGGCGATCGGGCGCGCAACCGAAGAAAGCGACGAGATGCTTGGCGATTCGGGCAAGGTCGTCGAATCGATCCACCACGTCGGCGATGATCTCTATGAGTTTTCCGTTTAAGTAGTAGAATCTCCATACTCCTTTCTGCTCTGTTCGTACCCCAGCAGTGCAGCCTGGTAGGTGGTCCCTAACGTTTCAATGGGGGTTTCGCTGGCGTCGACACGCAGATCGTTGTAGAATTTTCGATGGCCGGATTCCTCGGTCGAGACGACCCGAACCGCGGCACTGCCGACCGTCACCGACTCGCGTTTGTCACCACCCGCGTCGACGCCGGCTTTGAGCGCATTGATGAGCCGTTCGGCTAACGGAGCCTCGCCGAAGGCGTCGGATTCGTAGGCTTCGACCGTTGCGTCGACGACGCCCTCGTCGACCAGCAGGTTGCCAGCGACTGTAAACTGGCTGCCGTCGTGATGGCCTGCATAGTCGACGCACTCCCGGCCGGTGAACGTGGTGCTCCCGTTGCGATCGACGCCGTGGATCTGACGGTTACGTCGGTTGTCGTCGACAGCCAGGAGGGCGTCGACGGCATCCTCGACCGCGAGGCCGTCGGCGAGATACGAGAGCGTTCGGTCGCCCAACTGGTGGCTGACATGGCTTTGGACGGCGACCGCGCCGTGTTCGGAGACGAACGGACAGAGCGCGCCGACCCCCGGCAGGCGAGTCGTCGCTGCCACCCCAAAACGGAACTGCCGCGTAGCCGACTCGTCCTGATACGGCTCACGAACGCAGAGACTCAGCGTCATACAGAGCCATTCGGCGGCCCGACCAAACCGTTTTGGAGTCGTGACGAAGAAAGGCCGACGTGCGTCTGACGTAAGAACTAATGTTCAACCACTGCGCATACTGTGTATGGGAATCATGAGCAAAATTCTCGGCGGCACCAACCAGCGGTCCGCCGAAGACTACGTCGAACTCGACTTGAACAACTTCGAGACCGCAACAGGTGGGGCGGGCCCAGCCGTCCGAATCGCCGAAATCAACGGTCGACAGGACATCATCCCGATCAAAGACGCCGTCTACGACGGTGATCTGGTTATCGCCGATATCACGCGCCACAGCACGAAAGACCGAACAGTCGAGCAGATTATCGACGAACTCCGACAGGTCGTCGACGAGGTAAACGGCGATATCGTCCAGAAGGGCGACGACCAACTGATCATCACGCCGACCGGAATCAACATCTCTCGCGAAAAACTCTGAGCGGCTCAGTTCTGTGTCGTGCAGTCCGTCGACTGGATGGCTCTCCGAGCTACGTATCTGCCTCGACAGCACGGTAAACTGCCCGATAATGCCAGATTTTCCGGAGCAGATACAGCCCGAAGATGCCATCGAAGATGATGACGAAGACAAAGAACGCCGCCAGCGGCGGCAGTCCACTGACCGCCGCGATGGCAAACGAGCCGATACCGACCGTCGAGTTGTAGGTCGCATGGATCACCGCCGCGATGAGCAGCCCCTTGACGATAATCGGCCCACGGTTTTCGGGGTTGAATTTGGCAAGCCCCAGATAGTAGCCCGCAATCGCCGAATAGATGACGTGCCCCGGCCCTGCCAGTGCGCGAATCGCCGCGATATCGCCACCGGCGGTGATGGCACTCAGCCCGAGGGTGATCTCGGCTAACTCGCCGGTCTCTTCGAGGTTTCGGACGATGTACAGCGAGTTTTCGATGGTCGCAAACCCTAATCCGGCAATCGCGCCGTACACCGCGCCGTCGACGACGGAGTTGAATCGGTCGTCAGAGTAGGCATACAGTCTGACGGCCATGAGTTTGACCGTCTCCTCGCCGGGGCCGACGATCAGGAAATAAAACAACACGAGTCCAACCGCCCCAAGCGGCTCGAAAAACCCACGCGCGACGGTGTTGACAATGGCCGCAAACGTCGCAAACAGAATCGAGAGCACGAACGTCGTCACAAGCAGCGACAGTGGCTCGCGGGTCGTCACATCCGACCAGTAGACGTACGCCGTAAGCCCCAGTGCGGGAATCACCGACAGCAGTGTCAACAGCCCAACGGCAGGCTCGGTGAGCGCAGTCAGCCCACCGATTCCGATCAGAATCACGAGTGCGAGGCCAACGACGATCCATTTGGCCGTCCGGGTCAAAAGCCAGTAGAGCGCGACCGCCGCACCGTCGACGGACGTGCGTTCCTCCCAGCTGGCAATATCGTACAGGTCTCGCGACTCGTCGGCCGCCGACTCGACAGGATCCCGCCGGTCGCTCATAGACCGTGTTCGGGCGGTACCGACTAAGTACCCCCGCTTTGGGCGACCAAACAGACCTTTCAAATCCACGGCGTTCGAAAGCCGGGCATGCGACTGCAGCCAGCTACCAACCCATATCCGACTGCCTCTACCTCTCAGACGCGTGGGGCGACAGCCGAATGAGGACCACACGATGAGCGACGAACCCACAAAGACGGTCCGCATCCGCGGAATCTACACGACTGCGCTCACCCAGCTGTGTCTCACACACGACTGGCAGGTCGTCGACGCCTCCGGGCCAATCGACCGACGGTTCGACGAAGAGTTCGAGACTGCCGCCCCGGCGGCCACCGTCGAAACAACCGACGACCGCCAAGGAATCGGCATCGCGGGCAGACAGGAGGCCGTCGACCAACTCGCCGATCTCGCCGCATCGGTCGGTCTCGACTGCCTGCGGTGGGCTGATCCAGCCCCCGAGGGGGCGATCTTTGATGGACGAGTGACCGACACCCTCGGCAGCGGCGCAGTTGTCGACCTAGATGGCTCTGAAGGTTTTCTGCCGTTTCGGTCGGTCGACGGTCGGCTCGACAGCGGTGACACCGTTCGCGTACAGGTCACACAGTCCGCCCCGCCGTGGAGCGACGACCGTCCACTGCTCGGAACGGAACTCGCCGTCTCCGGCGGGCTCGTCTCGCTCCGCCCAGGGTCGGGCGAGCCAACCGTCGACAGCCGCGACGAGTCGGCCGCCCGCGAACTGCTTGGGATGGTCGACCTGTTGGGCGTCGAACCCCCCGCGGGCTGGCGGCTCCGATGGCACCACGCCGCCACCGAGGCGTCGATGGCCGAGCTCGAAGCCGCAGTCGACCGACTAAAAACCACTGTCGCCGAGCTGTCGGCCCAACTCGGCGACGAGCAGTCGGCGGATGGACTTTCGGGTGGCATCGAAGCCGCAGACGAGAGTGACAGCCCTCGCCGGGTGGCCGCGCCCGCCGCCGGCGCGTGGCTCTGGTTCGGCCGTGAGAGTCGGTTCGGTCTCGACGAACTCCGCCGGGAGGTTACGACGACAATGCCCGGCCACCACCGCATCAAAGCCGGCTCCGCGAGCGCGAGCGCGGGCGTCGACTTCGTCGAAGCCCTCTGTTCGCTGGACGGCGACAGCGAGCTTCCGTTCGAGACAGTCGCCGACGTCTTCGGGCCGAACGAAGGCGATTCGGTTGCAATCGGCCACGGCAAACCTGCCGGCCACTACATCTCGCTTGGCTCGGGGACCGTCACCGACCGCGACCAAGAGAGTATCACGTTGCGCCGCGAGCTGTCGGGCGGCGGCAGCTACGACGGACTGGGCGTCCCCCGCGAGGCGGGCGATACAGCCACGACCACCTTCCGGGAGGGTCGGTGGTGGTATCCCACAGTCTACCGCGACAGCGACGGCTCGGTGAAAGGGACGTATGTAAACATCTGTACCCCACTCGAATGTTTCCCAAAGACCGTCCGCTACGTCGACCTCCATGTCGACGTGCTGAAACATGCCGATGGGACCATCGAGCGGGTAGATGACGACGAACTCGATGCGGCAGTCGACGCCGGGAATATACGCGAGCCGTTGGCCGACAAAGCGCGGTCGGTGGCGTCGGCGTTGGAAAATGCATTGTAACTGGGTTGTTAGATACGCTAGTTCTCAACAAGTGGGTTTAACCCAACTATTTATTTATGATTAATCGAAATACAGTGGATATCGCAACCAGGTGATGCGGTAACTGATTCAATATGCGACAAAAGCCACAGGCAACAGGCCAC
>CAZOOU010000124.1:0-4546 GCA_964581495.1 uncultured Haloferacaceae archaeon | reverse complement strand
TGTCATAGTGGAATTGAATTCACGAGTAGTTCCCCGCGGCTGGGCCGATACCTACCGTTAGTAGGGGCGGGTGATTATAAATATCCTGTGAGAGTACCGTACTAGCTCTGTTAGCGCGTACACTCAGTTCACAGAGAGTGCCGACGCCGGTTTCAGACGGCGAGTTCGGCTTCGAGTTCGCCGCGCTCTTCGAGCTCTTCGAGAATGTCGCTCCCGCCGATGAACTCGCCGTCGACGTAGGTCTGGGGGATCGTCTCCCAGCCGCTGTGGTCGTTGAGGGCGGCGCGGTACTCCGCAAGCGCGGGCAACACGTCGACGGTTTCGAACTCCGAGCGGTGTTTGCCGATCAGTTCGAGGGCTTTCGAGGAGTAGCCACACTGCGGCATCAGCTGGTTGCCTTTCATAAAGAGGACGACCTCGTTTGATTCGATGGCCTCGTCGACCTGCTGGGCGACCTCGTCGGCATCCATATCGCTGTCGGGCTGGAATGACATACCCTCCTTTCGAGACTCACTGCCAAAGGTATTGCGTCCCGTTGTAACGGGTTGTCGTTACTCGTCGCGGCCGACACTGACGACGTTGATCAGCGAGTACACCGGCACGCCGTCGATCTGCTCTACGCCCTGTTTGTCGACGAGCACGACACAGCCCACTGGGTTGCCGCCGCGGGCGCGGATCGCCTCGACGGTCTCGGTGAGGGTGGTCCCCGAGGTGATCGTATCGTCGACGATATAACACTCCTGGTCGTCGATCGGCGAGAAGTTGCGCGAAAAGCCACCGCCCAACTCGTCGATGTCGCCCTCGTCCCACTGGTGTTTGGCCGGCGCGTACGCGCTGAGATCGGTGTCGAGTTCGCGGGCGACAATCGTCGCCAGCGGGACACCCGCCTTTTCAATACCAACAGTGAGCCGCACGTCGTCGCCCTCTTTCGAGATGATGCCGGCCATCGCCTTGCTGACATGCGTCAGGCGCGCGCTGTCGCGGCCGATCGAGTTCCAGTCGACGTGGATGTCATGGGGGCTCGTCGATTCGCGAACGTTCGGCTCGGGATCGAGGTCGCTTTGGGTGCCGCTGCGCTCGACGAGCCAGCTTGCGGTCTCTCGGGAGACGTTTAGCTCGTCGGCGATCTCGCCTTTCGAGAGGCCGCGTTCGGCCAACTCGGCGGCACTTTCGATGAGCGTATCAACGTTTTTCATATGTGCTGAATTGGACGGCGTTTTTTATAGTGGTGTCGTCGTCAACAAACGCCTTGTCGAACGCCTCGAGCTCGTAGATTCCCGTAACGAGATCCGAGAGGAATGAGTCCGACAGCGACGCAAGCGAGTCGACCGCGCGGTCGAACTGCCGCCGGTTGGAGTTGACGCTGCCGACGATCGCCTTGTTGTGAAGGACGAGCTCGCGGTGGAGTCTGCCGCCGTCGACCTCGAACGTCCAGTCGCCGGGCACACCCAACGCGGCGAGCACGCCGTTTGGTGCGAGCGCCTCGATCGACTCGAAGGGATGTTTGGCGTACCCCGTCGCCTCATAGATGAGGTCGGGAGCCTCGTAGGCGTCGGGAATCTCCGGAACGGGCGTGTTGTTGCTGTTGACGTAGGTGCTCCCGAGCGATTCGATAATGTCGATCGTGGGGTCGGGTCGCTCGCGTCGACCCAGACAGTAGGTGCGGTCGAATCGCTGTTCGAACATCGCCAGCGTCAGCAGGCCCAGACTGCCGTTGCCCAACACGAGCGCGGATTCAGGAGCCCATTCGAACGCCGATCGGCTGGCCTCGGCGTGCTCGACGGCTTTTTCCGTGATGGAGATCGGCTCAACTAAAAAGCCGTACTCGGCAAGCTCCGGGGGCACTGAGACGAGCGCCGACTCGGGGCTGGTGAAGTATTCGGCCATAAAGCCGTGCGCGCCGACGATGCCGCGCTCGTGATACTGGCCGTCGGGAGCCATATCCGGCTCGCCGTTTGCGAAGTAGCGATTTGAGCCGTTTGGTGGTCGACGAACGGTCGGGACGACCACATCGCCCTTGCTGAAACTCGTCCCGTTCGGCTCTTCGACGACGCCGACGGCCTCGTGGCCCAACACGAGATAGTCTTCGCCCTCGGGCGAACCGCCGTGGCTGCCGGCGATGACTTCGTGGTCGGTGCCGTCGACGCCCACTCGGAGCGTCCGGATCAGTGCCTCTCCGTCGTTGGGGTCGGGTTTGGGGATGTCAATACCCTCGGCCTCGCCCGCCCCGTCAGTGACAGCGATCGCTTTCATTAGCGTTCGGTAGGCAGCCGACGCTAAAAGAGTTATTCGTTCGTGAGTAAATTTGTGTCATCGCAGTCAACAGCCGCAGTCGACCGCCCCTGATGGGGCACGCGGGGGTCTACGCGGGACCACAAAACGGGCCGTCGACTGCGGGCCGCGTGACTGACCAAGCCACTGTGGGAGCACTAGTCCACAGCGTATCGGCGCTCCTGACGTAGCCGCGCCAGCGCGCCATCAGTAGGGTGAACGTATGTCTGTAAAAAGCCTTTCGTTGCACTAAATTCGGCTATTGTCTCGGCTGATACTGGCTGATTATCGCCTATATGTGAATTATTTCGACGTTTTTGCGATTTGAACACACATTATCGGACGTTCGTCTGCAGGCAGCCGAATCACCGGACGTAGTAGGGGTCGCTGCCAGCGATGAATCGACCCAGATCCGTCTCCCGTCGGAAGTCGGTCGACCGGAGTTGGTCGATAGCCGCGCGGAGTTGCTCGGCGTCGTCGTCGGTCCAGTCGGCGGGCTCTTTGATCGGCAGCACCAGAAAGCCGCTGCCTCTGAGTTCGGTGCCGTGGAGCCGATCCATGTCGACGGTTGTCTTCCAGGCCTGGGCGGTGTAGGTTTCGAGCACGTGAGCGGTCGCCCGCTGGCCGACCGGCAACAGCACGTGGGCCGCAATCGCGCGCAGTTCGGCGTCGAAAAACCGCTCCATGTCGACGTACTCGGCATCGGTTGGCGTCCCGCCGGGGTTGGGCACGCACATATGGAGATACGACAGAAACGTCTCGTCGACAACTGGCTCGTCGCCGGTTTCTCGGAGCAGCCCCGTCGACTGCAGTACCGACTGGAGTCGCTCTGCGGCTGGGTGTTCGGTAAACGGAACGCCGGTGGTGATTCCGCCGTGGAGCCCTGGATGGTCGCCGATAACGTGGAAAGCCGCATTGGCGTCGCCGTAGCCGGGGACAAACTGCTCGCAGGCAGGCTTCATCCCGAACGGGTTTTTCGTTCGGTCGGTGACGTTTTTCACGACCACAATATACTGCGGCGAGACTAAATGTCGACTGGTTTCGGCAGGCTACTCGGCGTTGCAGTTCACAAACAGACCTACAGCTCGACGCCGGACGGAATCAGACTCTGCGAGCGAAGCAGTTCGCCGTCGTCGTCGTAAACCAGAAACGTCCCCTTATCGAACCGAATGGTCTCGCCGTCGACGACGATCTCGATGCGGTAGCGGTCAGGGGTGTTGGCCTCGCGGCCGTACTCGCGGGCGGCGTGGATAAACTGAAAGACATCGTCGGCGTCCTCGTTGGTCTCGAAAATGAAATCGCCGGTCAGGCGGTTGGCGACGCCGACAACGCCGATGGCGGTTGGATCGTCCTCGACGGAGGCTTTGAGCCGGTAGGCGACGTCGACCATATCCGCGGTTAGTCGCTCGCCGTCGACGTCACGAAGGCGAGCCTGTAGCTGGTCGGTGTTGCCGGAGACGGTGATCCGGGCCAGCGGCTGGCGCGGCTCGCCGTCTGTTTCGACCCACTCGATGTTCCGAACGTCTAGTTCAAACTGTTCTCGCCGCATTCGATACAGTATCGTACCGTGCCCGGGCGTATCAACGTAACGCCTCATCTCGGCAGGTTTTTATCACCGACGCCGACTGTCTGTGCCATATGGTCTGGGTCCAACAGAAACACGCCGGCGCGCTTGCCGTCGTCGCTGCGTGGCTCGGCGCACTGCTGCCGTGGAACGTCACCTACAGCAGTGGCGGCGGTCCCTGGGTACTGTTCGTCCGGTTTCCGCTGTTCGAGTTCCAGTACACCAGCGGCTTCGGGGCGGGCGTCGACGGTGCGGCCCTCCGAACCGTCATCGGAGCGATCCAGCTCCAAGGGGGCGAGGGTCTCGAACTCGCCACCCGCATCTGGGGGCTCGGCGCGCTCGCCATCTGTGCCGCACTGGTGCTGTCGGTGGGCTACTACACTGACGAAAAACGGCTCGAAGCCGGCCGAATCCACCCCGTTCGGCTGATGGGTGGGCTGTTGGGACTGGCGGCTGGACTGTTCGGTCTTGCGACGTACTTCGTCTGGACCGGCGGCTTCGGTGGCGTTCCGATCCCGGTTGGCATCGCCGTGTTGGGACTGCTGGCCTGGGTGTTGCTCCGGGCAGAACTCACTGGGTCGACCGAATCAACCGAGTCGGACAAATCGACCGAAGCGACCGAATCAACTGAATCAACTGAGTCTGACAAATCGACCGAATCAACCGAATCAACTGAGTCGACCGACTCAGCTGAGCCAGTCGAATAACACC
>CAZOOU010000123.1:0-4574 GCA_964581495.1 uncultured Haloferacaceae archaeon | reverse complement strand
CCTCCGCGCCCGTCTCTTCGAGGGCTTCGAAGTCGACGGCCTCGACGGCCTCAAGCAGGGCCTGGAGTCGACCGTCAGCGACGAGCAAGCCGAGGGCGACCGCGATGCCGACGACGATCGGCACTCGCGTTGTCGCGGCGATACCGAGGACCAACAGATACACGGGTAACACGCTGGCTGGCCGAGCGAGGAGGACGCGACCGGCCGAGCGAATGGCGGTTCCGATATTCACAGACCATTGTAGGCGTCCACACATTGTAATTTCCGGGGTTTCGGCCGGCCCACCGCGGCCGTAAAGTATGTTCGCGCCTAACAACGGTCAATGAGTGAGATGCAGTCGGGGCCCCTCCAGCCGGACCGCCCCGGCGAGGATCGACCGTTCAGAGTTGAGGCTCCCTTCGAGCCGGCGGGCGATCAGCCCGCGGCTATTGAACAGTTAGTCGACGGCTACCAAAACGGGATGACCGAACAGACGCTTCTCGGTGTAACGGGGTCGGGCAAGACGAACACGGTCTCGTGGGTCGTCGAGGAGATCGAAGCTCCCACGCTCGTGTTAGCACACAACAAGACGCTGGCCGCCCAGCTGTACGAGGAGTTTCGCAACCTGTTTCCCGACAACGCCGTCGAATATTTCGTTTCCTACTACGACTACTACCAGCCCGAAGCCTACATGGAACAGACCGACACCTACATCGACAAGGATATGTCGATCAACGAGGAGATCGAGCGGTTGCGGCACTCCGCAACGCGCTCGCTTCTCACGCGCGATGACGTGATCGTCGTCGCTTCCGTGTCGGCCATTTACGGGCTGGGTGATCCGGCAACGTACCGTGATCTCGCCTTAGAACTCTCGGTCGACCAGCAGATCGACCGCGACGAACTGCTGGCGCGACTCGTCGACCTCAACTACGAGCGCAACGACGTCGACTTCTCACAGGGAACGTTCCGTGTCCGTGGCGATACGGTCGAAATCTTTCCGATGTACGGCCGGTATGCAGTTCGCGTAGAGTTTTGGGGCGACGAAATAGACCGCCTGCTCAAGGTCGACACACTCGCTGGCGAGGTGCAGTCGACCGAACCCGCCGTATTGATCCACCCCGCAGAGCACTACTCGATGCCCGACGACACGCTGCAGGGAGCCGTCGACGAGATTGAGGGGCTGATGAACGAACGCGTCCGCTACTTCGAACGCCAGGGCGACCTCGTCGCCGCCCAGCGAATCGAAGAACGAACGACGTTCGACATCGAGATGCTCCAAGAGACGGGCCACTGTTCGGGCATCGAAAACTACTCGGTTCATTTTTCGGATCGCGACTCCGGCGAGCCACCCTACACCTTACTTGATTATTTCCCGGATACCTTTCTGTGTGTCGTCGACGAGTCCCACGTTACGCTCCCGCAGATCAAAGGCCAGTTCGGCGGCGACAAATCCCGGAAGGATTCGCTGGTCGAAAACGGCTTTCGGCTGCCGACCGCCTACGACAACCGCCCGCTGACGTTCGAGGAGTTCACCGAGAAAACCGGCCGCATGCTGTACGTGAGTGCGACGCCCGGCGAGTACGAACTCGACAACTCCGCCCAAGTGGTCGAACAGATCGTTCGGCCGACCCATCTGGTCGACCCCAAGGTCGAGACCGTCCCCGCGACCGGGCAAGTCGAAGACCTCTTGGAACGGATCACCGCCCGAATCGACCGCGATGAACGAACTCTCGTGACGACGCTCACCAAACGGATGGCCGAGGATCTCACCGAGTATTTCGACGAGGCGGGCATCGAGGTCGCTTACATGCACGACGAAACCGACACGCTCGAACGCCACGAACTCATCCGAAGCCTTCGATTGGGTGAGATCGACGTGCTCGTTGGGATTAACCTCCTACGAGAGGGCCTCGATATTCCGGAGGTCTCGCTCGTCGCCATTCTCGACGCCGACCAGCAGGGATTCTTGCGTTCCGAAACCACGCTCGTCCAGACGATGGGCCGGGCGGCCCGGAACGTCAACGGCGAGGTGATTCTGTACGCCGACGAGACGACCGACGCGATGGCCGCCGCCATTGATGAAACCCAGCGGCGTCGACGGATTCAACAGGAGTTCAACACCGAACACGGCAACGAGCCAACAACTATCGACAAAGCCATCGGTGAGACGAATCTCCCGGGCTCGAAAACGGATACCAGCGGGCTCGCCACCGAATCGCCCGAAACCGACGACGAGGCTGCCGCCCAGATCGAACAGCTCGAAGCCCGTATGCAGGAGGCTGCGAACAATCTCGAATTCGAGCTCGCGGCGGATATCCGCGACCGGATTCGGGAGCTTCGGCAGGCGTTCGATCTCGATGAGGATCTCGGCGTCGAACCCGAAGCCGAACCGGAGTTTTAGCGTTCCTGTGGGCGGTCGCTGGCGGGGAACGTCATCTCGACGATGCTGCCGGTGGGCTCGTTGTCACGGATCAAGACCTCGCCGCCGAACGTTTTGACTGTCCAGTAGATAATCCACAGCCCGATGCTTGAGGCGTGGGTGATCGCGGTTTCCTCGCCGATCTCGATTGCTTTGCGGTCCTGTGTTGGAATGCCCGGTCCGTTGTCGACGATCCGGACGGTCACCCACGGCATGGCGTCGTCAGGCGGAAGGACACTAACTGACACCGCGGGGTCGGCGTCATCGTTGTGGACAATCGCGTTCTCGATAGCCTCGCTGATGGCGATCCGGATTCGGTCGTCACATCGTGCGGAGATCTCGCTGTCCGGAACGGTCGTCGTCACCGTGACTGCTGGGTAGCGTGTGTTGAACTCCTCGGTGACTGTTTCGACGAGTTCGTCGACTGCACACGCCGTGTCGCCGGTTGTGCCGTCGAACAGCGACCGGAGCGCCGAAACCTTATCGCTGATCGAGACCAGCCGCTCGATGCGGTCGCTGATTGTTTCGATTGTCTCCTGTTGGTCCTCGACGGCGGTGGCTTCGAGCACTGAAAGATAGCCCTGAATGACGTTCATGCTGTTGCGAACGTTATGCCGCAGGATTCGGTTGAGCACGTCTAGGCGCTGTTCGCGAAGCCGCAGATCGGTAACCTCCGATTCGATAGCGACAAAGTGGGTTATCTCGCCGTTGTCGGCTCGGATTGGCGCAATCGTCTGGTCGACGTGGTACAGCTCGCCGGATTTTCGCCGGTTGATCAGCTGTTCGGTCTGCCAGACCTCTCCCGACAGAATCGTCTCCCACATCTCCGCATAAAACTCATCGTCGTGTTTGCCTGATCTCGACACACGCGGGGTTCTGCCTCGCAGTTCATCAAGCTCGTAGCCAGTATCCCGTACATACGCCGGGTTGGCGTACTCGATTTTGCCCTCGCTGTCGGTGATGACGACGCCGTGGCCGGCCTGTTCGACCGCTGCTCGGAACAACTCGAGTTCCTGTTTTTGTTCCTTGTCGGCGGTAATGTCCTGCAGCGAGCCGTGGGCTCCCCGAAGCTCACCGCCGTCGTACCACGGCTCGCCGTGGGTACGCACCCAGCGTGTCTCGTCGTCAGGCCGGATGATTCGGGCTTCCAGCACGTAGGAGTCTTCGTCGACCAGCAGTCGCTCAAGTGCGTCGACAATGCGCCCTCGGTCCTCCGGATGGTAGAACGACAGCGCGTCGTCGATGCTCTCTACTGCGTCGGCTTCGAGTCCATGGATGCGGTACAGTTCGTCGGTCCATCGTACCGTCTCGGTTTGCCGATCGAACTCCCAGCCGCCGATGGCCGCGATCTGTTGGACCTCTCGGAAGAACTCCTCGCTGTTGGTGATGTCGCCCGTCGGATCACTGTTTGGTCCCATTGTCGAGTTGTCGCCCAGCCGCTCTCGGCTGGATTGACCTTTGTATACGAACACAGTCGGCTCGGATAGTCGCTTCGGTTAGTCGGTGTTTCGAGACGGAACCCAGCGCCGTCGACGCGGAAACGCCTTTGACCGAGCACTGCATTGGTCGACCTATGACCACCGCTGACTCCCCGGAGCGACCACCCGAGCCGGCGAGTTCGCCATCGGACGTCGACGACTGGCTGTCGTTGCTCGACTATCTCACCGGCGAGTTCGCCGACAACGACCAGGCACTCGAATGCGAACTCGAAGACGTCTCGGTCGACGTTCCCATGCGGATGTCGGCTGATGCCGAAACCGCCAACTGGCGGTTCGACGGCGGCGTCACGATGAGTGTTGGCGAAGTGAGCGTTCCGCTCCGTGACTGGATGCAGTACTGGGAACGCTCGGAGTAGCTGCGGACTACTCGGTTTCTGCCGGTTCGAATTCGGCTTCCAGTGGTTCGTCGACCTCGCTGCCGACCGACGAGAGCTCGTCGACATCGAGGTTCGTCAGCAGCTCGTCGATCTTGTCGAGCCCGAGCATTTCTCGGGTTTCGTCGTCGAAATCCCGGCTTTCGAGTGGCTCGCCGTCTCGCTGACTGTCGCTGCCGGTGAGCTGGCCGCCGTAGCGGCCGACCAGCGAGGTGAGTTCCTGCGGCAGAATAAACGTCGACGACTCGCCTTCGCCGATGCGTTCGAGACTCTCCATGCCGCGTTCGATAATCGCGCGCTCGC
>CAZOOU010000122.1:0-4590 GCA_964581495.1 uncultured Haloferacaceae archaeon | reverse complement strand
TCCAGCGCGGCGACCACGCCAAAGTCTCACAGATGGTCTACCCACTGATGCAGGCGCTCGACATCGAGTATCTGGACGTCGACCTCGCAGTCGGTGGCCTTGACCAGCGAAAGGTCCACATGCTGGCCCGCGAGACGCTGCCCGAACTCGACTACGAGGTTCGGCCCGCCCTGCACACGCCGATTATCGCCGATCTGTCGACGGGTGTCGGCAAGATGTCGTCGAGCGATGGCGTGACGATCTCGATGGAAGACAGCACCGAAGAGATCGAAAATAAAGTAAACGACGCCTACTGTCCGCCGACCGCCGACCCCGAGCCGACCGACGAGGACCACGACCGCGAAAACCCAGTCCTCCAGCTGTTCCAGTACCACGTCTTCCCGCGCGTCGACCGGGTCGTCGTCGAACGCCCCGACAAATACGGCGGTGATCTCGAATACGACTCGTACGAGGCGCTGGCGGCCGACATGGAGTCGGGCGAACTCCATCCGATGGACGCCAAAGGCGCGCTCGCAGCGGAACTCGATGCGTTGATCGAGCCGGGCCGCCAGCAGTTGGCCGACTAGTCGAGTCCGGTCGCGCGCTGTTGGGCGAGCAGTCGACCGAAGACCCGCGATTTTATTTTGGATGATTCCCAATCGCCAGCTATGAGTGAAAACGAGGGGCGACGAGACCTCCGAATGCCTGACGATGACGAGGTCTTTGCCGAAGTCACGAACATGCTCGGCGCAAACCGGGTCACCGTCCGGTGTGCCGACGGCACGGAGCGTACCGCCCGGATTCCAGGACGGATGCAGAAACGGATCTGGATTCGGGAAAACGATATCGTGCTGGTCGAACCCTGGGACTGGCAGGACGAAAAAGCCGACATCACCTGGCGGTACGAGAAATCCGAGGCCGACCAGCTCCGCGAAGAAGGTCATCTCCAGTAGCTGCCTACCGACGATACTTTTCAGCATCCGGCCCGTACACCAGCTAATGACCGACGAGTTCGGCCTGGTCGACACGGATATCGAAGCCCCACCGGGCGACGAGTGGGAACAGATCGACGTCACCGACACCGAGGCCGACCGGATCGCCCGCAGTCGCGACCGAGAGTTCGAAGATTTCCAAAAGCGCATCAAGGACGCCGACCAGTTCAAAGTCGAACAGTCGGTGTTCGACGACGCCACCTTCGGCGCGCTGTACAAACTCGTTGGCGACGGCCACATCGACGCCTTTGGCGGCCCGATTTCGACCGGCAAGGAGGCCAACGTGTACGAAGCCTTGGGCGCGGATGACACCGAAGTCGCGGTCAAAGTGTACCGAATCAACGCCTCGGCGTTCAAACAGATGCGGGATTATCTGGAGGGCGACCCGCGATTCGAGGGGATCGGCAACGACAAAGGCAAGGTCGTCCTCGCGTGGGTGCGCAAGGAGTTTGCCAACCTCGAACGCGCCCAGCGGGCGGGGGTTCGGGTGCCCACTCCGATTGCCGTCGAGCGCAACGTGCTCGTGATGGAACTCGTCGGACTGGTCGACGAACGCGCGCGTCGACTCGCCGAAGTCGACGTCGAAAACCCTCAGACAGCCTACGAGGTCGTCCGCGAGTATATGCGTCGGCTGTACAGCGCGGGACTGATCCACGGTGACCTTTCGGAATACAACATGATCATCCACGACGGCGAGCTCGTGGTGATCGACCTCGGCCAGGCGGTCACCGTCCACCATCCCAACTCGCGGGAGTTTCTCACTCGGGACTGCAAAAACGTCGCCTCGTTTTTCCGTCGACAGGGCCTTGACGTGACCACTGACGAACTCCAGGCGTTCGTCACCGCCGTCGACGCTGATCCGAGCCGATAGGTTGTCTCGGTCGCTCCACGTCACATTTAAACAGACACGCCGGGTATCGCAGGTATGCAACACGTAAAGGTTCCACAGGATCGGATTGGGGTCCTGATCGGCGAGGGCGGCGAGACGATGCGGGAGATCGAATCCCGCTCGGAGGTCCGCCTCGATATCGATTCGGAGTCCGGCTCGGTCGCCATTGAGTCGGTCGGCGATCCGGTCACCGCACTTGTGGCACCCGATATCGTCCGCGCTATCGGTCGCGGTTTCAAACCCGAGGCCGCGCTGACGCTGCTCGACCACGAGATGCGGATGTTCGATCTGATTGATCTCTCCGACAAAACGCGGAACGACAACGATCTCCGCCGCCAGAAAGGCCGGCTGATCGGCGAAAACGGCCGGACGCGCCAACTCATGGAGGAGCTATCGGGCGCTGATGTCGTCATCTACGGGTCGACGATCGGCATGATCGGCGATCCAGAAGAGGTCGAGGCCGTCCGGCGGGCGACGGGCATGATCCTTGACGGCGCGCCACACGGTGCGGTCTACTCGTATCTCGAACGGAAACACCGCGAACTAACTCGCGGCCCGGATCTGGCCTGACGCCAGTCGACTACTCGTTTTTGAAGCGTTCGGTTACTGTTTCGGCAACACCGAGCAGATGCGCCTGGCCAAAGGTGGCGACGATGATGGCTCCGAGCGTGTTGAACATCATGTCTCGGACCGTATCATCGAGGCCGTGTTGGGCCAGCGGCATCGTGATTCCCGTGGCGTCGGCGGCGAGATCAAGGCCGAACTCGAACAGTTCCCAAACCACACCAAAGGCCATCACCGTAATCAGAATAAACGCGAAGGCAAACCGGTTGGGGATGGTAATCTGGTCGCTGTGGAGGTCGACCGCCCGTGCGAAGGTGTAGCCAATCGCTGCCACGAGCGAGGCCGACATCGCGTGTGTGAGGTGGTCCCACCAGCCGATTCGGGCATAGAGCCCGGCCGACCCCATCGTGTGCAGAAAGATCGCCAGCGTGATCCAGAGTCCGAGCCACGGGTCCAGCGGGAAATCGTAGTTGCGCTCCAGTAGGGCGGGCACGAGCGTGATGAGCAGGCCCATCCCGCCGTTGGTGATCGCCTTCGGCTCGCCGAAGATGAAGCCGTAGGCGATGATCCCGACCAAGACGAGCTGCATCCCACGCGTAAGCCGGATCTGCGTCTCGACGGAGGGCCGCGGCAGCAGTGTCATCGCCGCACCACCCGCCGGAGTCGACCGCGGAGCTGGCGGCCGCGCCCTCTGAAGTAAGCATCAAACAGGACGCCGGCGACGAGCCCGGCCAGCGTCACCCACATGAACTCGATCATCAGCGCGGCGTTGGCGGTGTCTTGGGACATCCCTGGCGAGATAAGGAACTCCGTGCCGAGCTGCTGGTCGAAGTTCCAGCGGACGACCGACCAGGCGGCAACCGACGCCAGCGTCGTGAGGACGACAAAGAGGACGGCAAACCAGTGGGTGAGCCTGAGCTCTGTGAACATGTGGAGTTCGACAGTCACAATCAGCGCGAGACCAGCGACTGACAGATAGTAGCCGAAAATCCCGACTTCGCCGCCGGCCAGCGCGCGAACCAAAATCGGCAACAGTGCGAGCGTGAGCAGCTCCCACGGCAGCATCATCCGCCACTCGCGGTGGGCGACTGGCGGAATCAGCACGATGACGGTGGTTGCCGCAACGAACAGCATCCAGAGGCGATCAAAATCAAAGAGACTCTCGACGAACACGAGTCCGAGCACGCCAACCAAGAGCCACGAGATAATGGCGTTGGTCCGACCACTTTTGAACAGCCGTGCGAGCGTGTCGGGCGGCCCGAACGTCTCCTCTAACGATTCCATAGCTGGGTGTTGTCGTGTTTCCTGATAAGTCTTCCAGAGTCGACTACTCTCGACTGCTGAACCACTCGTTATGAGCGATACCGTTCGGGGACGTACCGCACGAGCCAGTCGGGCGCGTAGCCGAACACGACCGGGGCGATGTTCGCAAGCCGTCGACGCAGCGCGACGTAGACGGCTCCAATCGCCAGCGCGAGGCCGACGATGATCCGAAACGGCCCATCGAGAACGACGAGCAGCGGGAGCGAGACGGCAGTTAACAACACCAGATCGTGCGGCGAACCGTCGTAGGGAATCCATCGCTTCGGTCGACGCCACCGTCCGCGGACGTGGTCGTACACCGCGCGATCGGAGGTGCCTTCCCACGGCCGGAGTTCGAGACCGCCGCCGAACCGATCCATCTGGCAGTGGACTGCCGCGCCGAACACACCGAACGCCACGGCTACGACGATCGGCTGCGGAACGAAGAAAACAAGGAGTGCTGCCGGCAGCGCGGCCACCACGAACAGTGTCGGAAAATGCAGCGTTTTGCGGTGGCCTGCGTACATATCGAGATCCGGAAACACCCCGCCAACCAAGCCGCCGGCGAGCGCAGCCGGCGCGAGTTCGGGGGCGAAACGCACCAGCGGCGCGGCTATTGCCAGCCCGACGACCGCATGCGTGGGTAACATCATGGTGTCGACCTCACTCAGTATCAGCAACGGAGACTCTCATGACATATTAGTGCTCTCACTGGCGGTGGATCTGGGCCTAACGTAGGTATATAAACCACGCCATTGACACACATTCACACATTAAAATTCCTTTGACGGGGCGGCGGTCGTCGACCAGCACACAAAAGATTTATATAGAATCACAAACAATCCGTAGGTGATTATGTCTCAG
>CAZOOU010000121.1:0-4591 GCA_964581495.1 uncultured Haloferacaceae archaeon | reverse complement strand
GGGTCGACGGTCGTAAACGGGTAGTTGGCCACGTCGACGTCGGCCATCGTCGCGGCCGTATAAAAGGTCGACTTGCCCGCGTTCGGTTTGCCCGCGAGCGCGATCGAAAGCATACCACGGCGTTGGATGGTGGGCCGGAACTGTGTTTCGGTCGGAGCCGTCGCCGGTCAGGCCGTGCTGAGAATGTCGCCAACCCGTGCGGGTTCGCCCGACAGCTCGGGGTTCTTTTCGACGATCTGCAGGACTTCGTGGTCGGTCACGTCGTGGTAGGCTTTCTCGGTGGCCTCCTCGATGAGATCCTTTTCAAGCCGGAACTCGGTGCCCTCATAGACGACGTCGACGCCGGTTTTATCGAAGGAAAGAACGGTCATACCAGCTGTTTGGCTCGGATACTCAAAAGCACCACGAGTGAGTGGTTGGCTGTTCCAGCGGCTGTCAGCCACCTGTCTTACGGACTGTTTATTAGTATTCGCGTACTGATTCGGCCTGTGTCATCTTCCGGCGACCCGCTCGACGAGCTTTCGATTCCCGACGGGACGACCGTCGAGGAACATGACATCGTCACCGACAGCGACGTGTTGATCGGCTCGAACAGCTCGATCGAGTTCGGGATTCGCAGTCGCACCATCGCCGCCGGCGAGCGCGTCGCGTTCGGTCGCCACCTCGAAGTCGACAACGACTGCCGGCTCGATATGCTGTGTGAGGTCGACGACAGCGTCCTCGTGGGGTCGGACGCCTACATCGGTGCTCGCTGCCATATCGGCGGCGCGCTGTTGGTGTCGGGGGACCTCGATATCGGTGACGATGTCGAAATCGACGAAGGGTTCGAAACCAACGGCTGGATTCACACCCGCAACCCGGTGCCCGCGCTCGTGTTTTATTTTATTGTGCTCTCGCAGTTCCTCCGCTTTGGCGACGAACAGAAGGCCCAGGAGTTCGCCAGCGCAATCTCGCCCGACGCGGCCGAACAGCGACCGCCGCTCGTGGTGCCCCGTGGTGCGAACATCTCGGATGATGCCTGGCGCGTCTCGACGCCCGCGAGCATTGGCGACGACTGCCGAATCCACGGCAACATCCGTGCCGAATCGATTACGGTCGGCTCCGGAACGACGATCTTCGGGAGTCTCCGTGCGCGAGAAGATATCGAAGTCGACGCCGAGACGGTTGTCATCGGCGACGTTACTACCAGAAACGGGACGGTAACGCTCCATGCGGGCTCGGAGGTCCGCGGCGACGTCTCCTGCCAAGAGTTGGTCGTCCACGAAGGTGCCGACGTCGACGGGACGCTCCGCGCGAAAGGCGAAATGAAACTCGTCCAACAGCGCCTCGATCAGTCGACCGACGACGCCGAGTCGGCCAGTGAGACCTCGACGGACGCTGCCACCGAGCGTGGTGCCGATTCGGCCTCCGAAACCGACGCCGTCGAGGACGCAGACCCCGTGTCGACTGCCGAGTCGGTCGACGGAGGCGCGGCCTCCTCGGGGTCCGACCCACGGCCCGAGTAAGCCAGCAGGCTACTCGGCTGTGGCCTGGCCGGCGAACCATGCTTGGAGGCGATCCGTGTAGCTGCCGATCGCCAGGCCCGCAAGGAACGATAGCATCGACGGAATCACGACCCACCAGAGACTTGGATGTTCGTAGCCGGTGTGAAGGAGTGCTGAAAGCATACGCACCTCTCGTTTGGAGACGGTTCTGAACCTGTTGGTTTCGATCCGTCGGGTTAGTCGGTCGACTCCCGGCAGGCCTGCTCGAAGACCTGCTCGTGAAGCCGGTCGGTGACGGTTTCGGCCAGCGTTTTCAGGTTGACCGTATCCTCGCGGTTGTAGGAAATCAGGGTTTCGAGCGCGCCGTCGACGCCGGATTCGTGCTGTCGCCACAGCCGGACGGCATCCCGCCCAGAGAGGTCGGGCCTGTCGCGTTCGAGGCCAATGTCTTGCTCGATGGCTTTCAGCCCACCCGACAAGCCGAGCGTCTTGCAGGGGTACATCAGGTCGAGATGCGGGCAGTCGACGTCGAGGCCAAAGGAGGTCTCCAGGAAGGGCTGGTCGAACCGAATCCCGTTGAAACTCACAAGCAGGCTGGCCTGGTCTATCGCTGCCTGGAGGTTTTCAGCGGTCAGATCGTCGCCCTGCACCAGGGTGGTCGTCTCACCGGCCTGGTGGTAGCTCACTGTCGTCACCGTGTCGTACTCCTGGTTGAGCCCGGTGGTTTCGATATCGAAAAAGCAGGCTTCGGCCCGGAAGTTCTCGTACAGTCGCCACCGCTCGCTGCTCGGAAACGCCTTGTCGAAAAACGCCGAATCACCCATCTCAAGCCGCCGGCTGGCCGTCTCGATGAACGCCTCGATGTTGTCGGCGGTCGACGGCCCCACGAGCGACGCGTCGAAGCAGTCCCAGTCTGTCGCCCCCTCGGCCCACAGGCTCCGTTCGGTTGTTTCGCCGACGCCCCGGACCGGAATGAAGCTGTTTTCGATTCGCACAGCCGACAGAGAGAACGGAGTGCTCCTAAAGGTCACGCTCCGGAGTCGGTGTTTCTAAGCCCGACTCGCCCGTCGACTCCGGTCTGTGTGGCCGCTACACGCTCTCGACGCCCGTCGATCAGCTTGCCGAGCGGTTCGGGGTCGACCCCGACGACCGCCTGAAGCCACGGTACAACTGCGCGCCGGGCCAAGAGCTGCCAGTTATCACCAACGACGCTCCCGACCGACTGCAGTTCTTCGAGTGGGGGCTCACCCCGCAGTGGGCTGACGAACGGAAGAACATCATCAATGCTCGCGCCGAAACCGTCGGCCAAAAGCGGAGCTTCGCCGACGCCTACGAGTCTCGACGGTGTCTCGTCCCCGTCGACGGCTTTTATGAGTGGGCCAACCGTGCGGACGGCAAACAACCCTACCGTGTGGCGTTCGAAGACGACCGTCCGTTTGCGGTCGCCGGGCTCTGGGAACGCTGGCAAGAGCCAACCCGCCAGACGGGGTTGGCGGAGTTCGGCACTGGTGGGCCGACCGACGACTCGGTGATCCGCGAAACGTTCACCATCGTCACCACCGAGCCCAACGATCTCATCTCGGAGCTGCACCACCGGATGGCGGTGATCTTCTCTCCAGAGGCGGAGTCGACGTGGCTCCATGGCGACTCCGAAGAGGTGGTCGACCTCCTCCACCCATACCCTGACGATGAGCTACGCTCCTACCCGGTCTCCGAGCGTGTGAACAGTCCTGCCAACGACGAGCCCTCGCTCATTGAGCCGGTTTCGGCTTAGAGCGACGCAACTGCGTCGGCCAGTTCATCGTAGTCAGGAAAGGCTGGCCACTCATCGGCAACCCAAGCGTACTGGACCGTCAACTCACTGTCGACGACAAAGACGGCCGGCCGGGGTTCGCTGAGGCCGGCCATACCGTCGAGGTCGTTGACGATGTCGTACTGTTCGGCGACACCGTTCTGCGGGTCGCTAAACACACTGTACGCTATGTCGCGGTCGTCGATCATCGTCATATGCTCGTACGGCGTCGAGATCGACAGACCGACGACCTGCACGCCGTGGTCGTCGAACGCGCGCTCGCGAAGCTCGTTCCAGATGTAGGTCGTCGGAAACGCCCCATCCATCGGATGAAAGACGAGCAGCACGGGCCCGTCGGCCGCCACCTCGGAGAGACTGGCGTCGCCCCAGTCGTCGCTGTTGACCAGCGGGCGGGTGAAATCCGGGGCCGTCTCGCCTTCGGTTGGATGGTCGGTTTCGGGCAGGTCGACGACCTCGAAGCCGAGATCCATTACTCAGTGCCTCCGTAGGTCGTGTCGAGATACTCGACGATATTCGCACTCTCGGACATGGTGACGCCGGTCGACTCGTCGACGATCGCGGGGACGGTCCGCGACCCACTGACGCGTTTGACGACGTTGCGATCCGAATGCATCGGCTCGACGAACCGCGAACGGTACTCGAGGTCGTACTCGTCGAGTTTACGGATAACGCGCTCGCAGAACGGGCAGGCTTGGAGCCGGTAGATCGTGATCGGTGGATCGTCGTCGCTCATAGGCTGTGTTTGGACGACAGACAAGTAAGAATGTCGGCGGATTCGGGCCGTGTTAGTTTATGTCGACGATCTCAACGTCGAACTCAAGGGTTTCGCCCGCGAGATCCGGGTTGAAATCCACTTTGACGACCTCGTCGTCGACGTGGGTGATCTCACCGTGTTGGCCGTTTTGGGCCTGGAGAAACGCGCCCTCCTCCGGAAGCTGGCCGAGCATCTCTTCGAGTTCCGCGGTGTCGAACTCCTGGACGTGCTCTTCGGTCCACTCGCCGTAGGCCGCTTCGGGTGGGATTTCGAGCGTCGTCGACTCGCCTTCGTCGAGACCGACCAGTCCGTCTTCCATCCCCTCGATAACCTGGCCCGCGCCGACCTCGACGGTCAGCGGCGCGAACTCTCGGTCGGGCTGGGCCTCGGCGATGCCAGCCTCCTGGGCGACGTCCTCTCGCGAGCTGTCAAAGACGGTTCCGTCATCGAGTCGACCAGTGTACTCTAGGGTGACTGTGTCACCGGTAGTAATCGTCATACACGACCGAGTGGCGTCAGGCGGAAAAGCCATTGGATACG
>CAZOOU010000120.1:0-4694 GCA_964581495.1 uncultured Haloferacaceae archaeon | reverse complement strand
TTAGGCCATCTCTTCGTCGTCGACCTCGGTGTCCATCCGGGTGGTGCCGATCTCGGCGTCGGCTTCGACGCCGAACTCCATGTCCTCGACATCCGACTGGACGTCTTCGAGCGACTCGACGAAGGCGGTGACCGACTCGTCAGTAAACGCACTCGACTGGTCGACGAACTCGACGAAGGCGTCGGTGTTTTCTTCGAGCTGGCTTTCGAGCGCCTCCCAGGACTGATCGCTGATCTCTTCGACTGCCTCGAACTGGTCGTCGAGCGCCTGGTGGAGGCTCTCGAAGGCGGCGTGTTGGCTCTCTTCGGCGTCGGTGTCGTCCTCGACGTACGGCTGTTCGCTCGGTACTGACGCCTGCATCATCTCGACCATTCCTTTGGCGAGACTCCGGCCCGTGGTGAGACCGGTCTGCTGGACTGACCGCTGGGATTCGATTGCGTCCTCCCAGACGCGGGGGAGCTGTTTTTGAGCGTTCATGCTCTGTTGCATGAACTGGTGGCTCTGTTTGATCGACTGTCGCTGGAGTTCGAACATCGATGCCATCGGGTTTGCGGGGGACTGTGTGTTACTCATTGGAATCACTGGAGGGTTGTCTGAGTGGAATGACGAACGTCTGGACGATATCGCCGTCTTCGATGCCCAACACCTCGCGTTCGGCGTCGGGAATGCTGATCCGACCACCGCTCTGGACGCGGGTTTTGAACATCGCCATCTGCGAGCCAACCGACGCAAATCCCGTCGGGTCCAATCCCGAAGGAGTGGCGTCGGTGTCGCTCGACAGTAGTTCAGTAAACGCCTGCATCTGTTGGGCAGTCATCTCTTGGCTCGCCTCCTGCAGCTGTGTCGCAAACTGCATCGGCGACCACGCCATCTCGTCTGAGCCGTTCGTCATCTCGACTGTCGCTTGGGTCGATTCCTACTTAGTGTTTGTCGCCGTTTACCAACACATACCACTGAATGGCAACAAATGGTAAGTAGTGGTACACCGAACGTTGAGTCGACCACAGGGTGCTGACCGAAACCCATAAACAGGGTACCCACTGAGTTCCGAATATCACTAACTATGAATGGTGAACAATCAACCGCGGGCATCGACGCTGTACCGTACAACATGGCCGACGCGTGGGTCCGGGCAACGGGACATCTGGTGCGGAGCGCAGTTGAGGTCAACCGTGCGGCGATGGCCGCCTACGGCTTCGACGACAGCGACCGAACCAGTGGCGGTCCCTCGGTTGCCTACGCGCGCCCAGAGTGGCAGCTCGAAACCGACGCCGACGAGCCGGGCGAGCTGTCGGTCGGCGACCGCATCACGTTTGCGAAGACGATCACCGACGAGGACGTCGGCGCGTTTGCCGACATTTCGGGCGACACCAACCGGCTGCATCTCGAAACCGAGTTCGCCGAGGAGAGTCGGTTCGGCGACCGCATCGTCCACGGCACGCTCGTTTCCGGCCTGATCAGTGCCGCACTCGCGCGGCTTCCTGGACTCACGATCTATCTTTCGCAGGATATGACTTTCCTCGCACCGGCGTACATCGGCGACCGACTGATCGCCACCGTCGAGGTCGTCGACGATCTTGAGGACAACAAATACATTCTGTCGACCAACGTCCACAACGACCAGGACAAACAGCTGATCAAAGGCGAAGCCGTCGTGTTGATCGATCCAGTTCCCCAGCCCGACAAGAACTAATCGGTTTTTTGACTGACTGTTTTTTCGTATCGCTCGTTCGGACCGCCGACTGTCTTTCGTTCGTGAGTGGTTCGTCTTAGAATACAGACCGTCGGCGCTGAGGCCGTGGCGGCATTATATACCGGTGCTGAGCGTACCGCCAACCAATGATCTCCGAGAGTGAAAACCAACGCTGCACAGTCAAGCTCTTCGTCCGGGCAGACCCGGAGCTGGGCTGTGAAACCCAAAAACAGGCGGTGTTAGACCAGCTGGAAGCCCTCGACGCCGACGGGCGAATTGACGACTACGAAATCAACATCTGGACCAAAGCCATCAGGCTATCGGGGCCGCTCGAAGGGACGAACTACTACCAGCGGGTGGTCGACCATTTCGAGGCGTTCCGCGAGTGGGCCGACCAAGAGGGGGTGCTGTTGAACGCGGCGTTCAAAATCGAGTCGGTCGAATGCGAGATTACGGGCGAGCGGTACACAGTGTTGTCGCTGCCGAGTATCTGTCTGGCGGTGTACGAGGACGGCGAGCTGTGTGCGGTGTATCCGCATGCGACTGACGACACAGCCCAGACCGCCAGCAGCTGTCTCCAGGAGCTCGAAAGCGTCGGCCAACTTGAGTACGCAGACTGACTGGACACTACAGCAAACCCTCTACTGCAGGCTGTTTTAGGTGTTTAATCTGTATGGCATCTATGTAACCTCTCCCCACACAACAGCTATTAGTGCGGGGGTGGACCCCAGAGGTGACGCGCCCGGTGAGGCGACCCAAGCCGCGGGCCGCCAGCTGAGACCGACTTGCAGTGTCCCGGTTGGCCTCCTCGCCGGCGTACACCCCCTCCAACACATGAGCAACACAGATACGTCGCCCCCAGATCAGTATGGTCCAGTCGCTCCCGAATCAGTCGCAGTGCCCCCCGAACTCTCCTCAGATGGGACAAAGCTCGTCTACCTGTACCTCCAGGTCAACGGCGAGTCGACGCTCGACGACCTCAACCAATCGCTGGAGATGAAAACCATCTCGCTGCTCCCGATTTTGAACACGCTGCAGTCCAAAGAGCTGGTCGACCGCCAGGACAACTGCTATCTGCCGACCGCGGCCTAAATCGAGCGCACTGCAGTCGTCGTTGCGTTCGTCTTCGAACAGACTCAACAACGTCAGTTACTCGAAGGTAACGGCTACATATACCTGTGAACCATCTCTCACGATCTCGTGCGGCAGCTCGGCCTCGCCAACGAGGTGTGTCCTGAGTTCCGCTTCGGACGGAACCTCATCGGGATACACTCCAGCAAATCGAGCAGTGAGTTGCGCTATCTCATCGTTCTGGATTTCGACCGAGAGCGTGTTGATGACACTCTCAGCAGCACCGAAGACGGGATTTTCGCCGTCGATTTCGGGTTCATCGGCCGAGTCATCCGTCTCGGGATCGACCCGAGCCGGGAGGTCTTCGGTGTCCCAGACTCCGAGAGTCATGTCGGCGTCGCCGGTGGCCTCGAACAGCCACTGGGCTTGGTCGACAACGCGGTCGCGTTCGGCCTCGGCCCGCTCGAGTGTCGCCGATACCTCTTCAGCAGGTACGTACTCGTCTTCTTCGCCGGGTTGCATTCCGACGATCACTGTCTGCTCGGAGACGGCAAATGCCAGCTCGTCGGTAAATTCGTCGACGCCTTCGAACAGCGTGAATCCGTTCGACACGTCGCTGGCTTCGAAGCCGTCGGCGTACTGCTGTTCGAACACTGAGACGTCGTACTCGCCGTGAAACACGACTACACTGTCTGCCCAGGTCATCGTCTCTGTCTCGACCCCGTCTGTTTCTTCTTGCTCATCGGGGACGATAACGTCCGAAAACGGATAGAACGCGATCCCGACGATGACGAGCGGACTGAGTTGCAGTCCATACAGCGGCAGGCCGATGATCGGCGTATCCTCGATGACATCCAGGGGCTCATCGTCCTCGGCTCCGTTTCCGAGTCTATTCACAGTCTCCCAATTTTGCCGCGTGAACAACACTCCGTCTTGCGATCCTGACGGTGTTGCTGGAATCCATTCGCTGTAGGCTGGCAGCTCCTGGGTTGGGATCGAATCGGTCGCTCCGTTTTCGGTCTCACCAGTCCCAAGACAGCCCGCACCGGCAGCACTCCCTGCTGCAAGAAGGCCGGTTTGTATGAGTGTTCGACGCTTCATTTGTATGGCATCGACAGGCAGCAACTCTGTTATATACTACTTATAAATCACAATCCAACATTACTGGACAGTATGCTGTTGTTTATCAACGGTACCGGGTTCGATTGCTCTCGTTGCATCGACATGGTGTGTTCGACCGGCTGTCCGACGTGAAACACAGACCACTAAATTAGTGGTACTCGATACTCTGGTATGCGCCAGTTCATCATTCTCGGCCACGAGGCACCGACGACGCCCGACTTTTCGCTGTCGGATCTGGCCGGCGGAGCCGGTCGACTTGACGTGCTGTGTCGATGTGTCAACGCGGGGCTCTTTGTCTCGCATGGGATCCGCGAGCACAGCCAGGTCTTTCTCGTTTTGAATGACGAGTACACGGTCCGGTTCGATGGGTCGACAGCCAAACGTCTCTATCCGAACGAGCGGGCGGTCGCCTCCCGCATCCAGGGCGCGCTCGAGTCGACCGCCGACGCGATCGGCCACCAGCCGGCGGATGTCTCGCCCGGCGTCGAGCTGTATCGGATGGGATTCGAGTCAGTCATGGAGTCGCTCGTCGACGGTGGGACGGTCGTCGAACTCCACGAGGACGGCGAGCCGCTGGCCGCCGCCGAGCCGCCCGCCGATCCAGTGTTCGTGCTGTCGGACCACCAGGATTTCACCGACAGTGAGGCGGAAGTGTTGGCCGCGGCGGCCGACCAGCGACTCAGCGTTGGACCCGAAATTTTGCATGCCGACCAGACGATGACAGTGGTCCACAACTGGCTTGATACAGCCGGCTATGAGTCGTACTGATTTGGGTGGATCATAATCGTTAAACTCGCCGACGCTGTCT
>CAZOOU010000119.1:0-4732 GCA_964581495.1 uncultured Haloferacaceae archaeon | reverse complement strand
CATCAGGCATCTCCTCTGGTGGTCCCTGCTCTTCTTCGAGTTCCTCATCGTCTTCCTGTGCAACAAGGTCATCATCAACTACCTCATAGGTCGTCGACTGAGTGGTGTCGTCGACGGTCACACTCACGTCGACCGCAGAGCGGTTTTCGAGGTCGAACTGGAGGGTACCGTTTTCGTCAGTCGTGCCCGCGTCGGTGCCGTTGACTGCGACCGAGGCGTTCTCGACTGCTGTATCATTGCTTTCGACCGAGACCGTCACCGTCTCGTTGTCAAGCGTGGCATCGAAGCCAAAGTCGGCGGTGTCGTTGTCGGTCGACTCGTTGGTTTCGTCGCCGTCGTCGGCATCCTCGTCATCGGACTCTTCGTCGTCGGAGTCCTCGGAGTCGTCGGTGCCATCACTGTCGTCGGCGTCGTCGTCACCACCTTCCTCGTCAGTCTCGTCGCTGTCCTCGTCGTCGGTTTCGTCGTCACTGTCGTCTATTTCATCGCCGTCGTCATCGTCGGCCGTCTGTGCGCCCACGGTTGTGGCCATCGCTGGCACCGCCATGAGCATACAGACCGCCAAGACGACTGCGAACAGTGTTTGTCGTTTCATTCCAACTCATCATACTGGAGGATTGTACTTCAATCAAAACAGTAGTCGACCCGGATTGCGCCGGATTACGGTCGAAAACGTCGAAAGGTATTTATAGTAGTTTCAGATTACCGCCGAATTCAGCAGTCGACAGGAGAACGGAGTCAACAAAACGGAGTACAGCAGTTAGTCCGCGGCTAACTCCTCGGCGACAACGTTCACATCCAACAGCGCGGGGTCGACTGCCAGATCCGTCTGGCCTTTAACGAACTCCGGAATCGACTCGCGGCTGTAAAACACCGCACGAACCCCGGGGTTTTCGTCTTTGGCGAGCGCGACACCGGTCGCTTCGGCGATATCAGTCAACACCAGCAGTTGGGCCTCGCTTATGTCGGCGTCGCTGAGTGTGTCCCGTGAGACGCGCCCCTTGATTCGCCGGACGGCAAGCCCTTCGGCTTCGAGTGCCTCGCCGAGTCCGTCGGGGTCGGGGCCGGCGACGATTGCAGTATCTGTCATTACTCGTACTCGATGGTGGCCGGTGGTTTATGTGTCACGTCGTAGACGACGCGGGCGACAGTCTCGTTTTCGCCGGTGATCCGACTCTGGATTCGCTGCAAGGTCGACCAGTCGATCTCTTGGGCGCGGGCAGTCATTCCGTCGCGGCTTTCGACGGATCGGACGGCGACGACCCAGCCGTGGACCCGGTTGTCGCCTTTGACACCCGTGGCTTTGCCGATAACGGCGGCGAAGGCCTGCCACGGCTCGTACTCTTCGAGCTCCTCTTCGACGACGTGGCAGGATTCGCGTGCCACCTCGACTTTTTCAGGGGTCACTTCGCCGATGACGCGGACAGCAAGCCCGGGGCCGGGGAACGGCATGCGCTCGGAAATAATGTCTTCGAGTTCGAGTTCGCGGGCGACTTCGCGGACTTCGTCCTTGTACAGGTCGCGGACAGGTTCGACGATCCCATCGAAGTCGACCACGTCGGGTAGCCCACCGACGTTGTGGTGGGATTTGATGTTGCCCTCGCTCTCGATGCGGTCGGGGTAGATCGTTCCCTGGACCAACTGTTTGGCGTTCGTTTCCTTGGCCTCGCGTTCGAACTCGCGGATGAACTGCTCGCCGATCGCTTTGCGTTTCTCTTCGGGGTCGGTGATGCCTTCCAAGGCGTCGAAAAACCGCTCGCGGGCGTCGACGATCTGGAGGCTATCCATGAACGCGAACGTCTCGCGGATCTGGTCGGTTTCGCCTTTGCGCATCAGCCCGGTGTCGACGTAGACGGGTGTGAGCTGGTCGCCAATGGCCCGGTAGGCCAGCGTTGCGGCGACCGAAGAGTCGACACCACCGGAAAGCGCGATAATCGCGTTCTCGTCGCCGATCTCTTCTTGTATCGATTCGACTGCGTCGTCAATGAACTCAGTGGGGTTTACCATTAGACTGTTACCTCGTCTTCGGACTGCGTGTTGCTCTGTGGCTCGCTGCGATCAATGACGGCATCCAAAAAGCCGACAAACGGCGGGCTCGCCCGATCCGGCCGCGAGCGGAACTCAGGGTGGAACTGGGTGCCGACGAAGAAGGGATGCTCGTCGAGCTCCAGGATTTCCATTCGTCGACCTGCCTTGCCGGAGAACGTCATTTCGCCGGATTCGAGCTGGTCGATGTAGTTGGGGTTGACTTCGTAGCGGTGGCGATGTCGCTCGGTACAGGCGTCGGCTTCGTAGATTTTCTCGGCGAGTGTGCCCGCTTGGATCTGGGTTTCGTGCGCGCCGAGCCGCATCGTCCCGCCCATGTCGTCGACGTCCTTCTGTTCGGGAAGAATGTCGATAACGGGATGGGGTGTTTCGTCGTCGATCTCTGCGGAGTGTGCGCCTTCCAGTCCGAGCACGTTACGGGCCTGTTCGATCACTGCCATCTGGAAGCCGAGACAGAGCCCGAGGAAGGGAACGTCGTTTTCGCGGGCGTAGCGAACGGCCTCGATTTTGCCGTCAGTGCCGCGGGAGCCAAAGCCGCCGGGAACGATGATCCCGTCGGCGGCTTCGAGTCGCTCGGTGTGTTCGTCGTGCATCTGATCGGAGTCGACCCACAGCACCTCGACGTCGGTTTCGCGTTCGATGCCGGCGTGTTTCAGCGCCTCGTGAATCGACATGTAGGCGTCTTCGAGGCCGTACTTGCCGACCAGCGCGACTTTGACCGTCCGCTTGCGCTCGCGCGTGACGAGTTTCCGCCATCGCTGGGAGCGTTCGGCTTTCGGCAGCGCGCCGTCGGCAATGCCGAGTCGCTCCATCACATACTCGTCGAGGCCCTCGTCTTCGACCATCAGCGGGACTTTATAAATGTCGTCGACGTCCGGATTCGAAAACACGGCGTCGGTCGAGACGTCACAGAAACGAGCGATCTTGGTTTTGGTTCCGTCTTCGAGCCGCTGTTCGTTCCGACCAACCAGGATGTCGGGCTGCAGCCCGATCGACCGAAGCTCTTTGACGCTGTGTTGGGTGGGTTTGGTTTTCTGCTCGCCGTTCATCGAGTCGGGAACGAGGGTGACGTGCATGAAGAGTAGATCCTCGTCGCTTTCCTCGCTGGCGAACTGCCGGAGCGACTCTAAGAAGGGCATCGACTCGATGTCGCCGACGGTGCCGCCGATCTCGACGATACAGACGTCGGTTCCTTCGGCGGCCTCGCGGATGCGGCGTTTGATGTCGTCAGTGACGTGGGGAATAATCTGGACCGTTTTGCCCAGATAGTCGCCCGCGCGCTCGGCGTCGATCACGCTCTGATACGTCTTGCCCGTGGTGACGTTGTGATCGGAGGTCATGTCGATCCCGAGGAACCGTTCGTAGTTCCCCAGATCCAAGTCGACCTCGCCGCCGTCTTTCAAGACATAGACCTCGCCGTGCTCGTAGGGGTTCATCGTCCCCGCGTCGACGTTCAGGTAGGGGTCGACTTTGACGGCGGTCACGTCAAAGCCCGCGTTGGCCAGCAAGCGGCCCGTGCTTGCGGCAGTGATTCCCTTCCCGAGGCCGGACATGACACCTCCCGTTACAAAAATGAACTTCCGCCCCAATGTGGGGTCGTATCCCGTGGTGGGTTCCGTCGGCATACTGACTGTCCGCAAGGTTTCATCAAAACGGTTTCGATGGGCCAGAGGGGCTGGCCCGTGTTCGCACACGCACTGTGCTACTCGGGCCACGCGGCCCGCCCGGAGTCGCCGTACTCGATAAACTCCGTCCGGACGGTCACCTGTTGGCCGCTCGCCGCGGTGATCCGAGCCTCGAGTTCACCGTCGACGGCGGGCGGTTCGCCGCCGCCCGAGTAGGCAAACAGCACGGTGACCGTTTCGGGGTCCGTCTCGACCAGCGGGACCGTGCCGCTGTACTCAGTGTTGACCGACACCGACTCCAGATCTGCAAACGCTGGCTCGGCAGTCAGCCCGTCGACCTCCTGGGTGACGGTTCGCTCGAAGCCGATCTGGTGGGCCGTCGCGGCACCGACACCGCCGGCAACCACGAGCAGAAACACAGCGGTACCGACAACCGCAAGCTTGCGTCGACGGGGCGCGGTGGCCCACAGCCACCCCGACTGCTCGGGGCGGTAGCCCATGGCTACCAGCACGACAAACGAGCCCAGATTGATCAACACCATCGTCATCACCAACTGGAGCAGCGCACCGACCACGACCAGCGGCTCGCCCCAGACAACCGCCAGCCCGCCGGTCGCAGCGGTCGGAATCAACGCGGCGGCGATCATCACGCCGATCAGCGAGGTCGGGCCTTTCGTCGTCAGCCCGATCGCACCTGCTGCGCCCGCCGCCAGACCGACCACAGCCGAGAGCAAGCCGGGCGACATTCGGACGCCGACGAGATCCAGGCTCGTGATATCGAGCGTCGACAGCGAAAACCCACCGGCGACGACCGCAGCCGCGAACAGGGCAGCACCACCGACCGCGACAACCAACCCGACCGTTTGGAGCCAGATACTGTCGAGCAGCATCTGTCGGTCGCCGACCGCAGCCGCGACGGTCGCGGTGAGCACGGGGCCGACAATCGGCGCGATCACCATCGAGCCGACGACGATCGCCGGCGAGCCGACAAGCAGGCCGGCGGCAGCGATCACCGCACTCAGAAAGATCATCGCCAGAAACGAGGTCGGGTCCTGGCTCAT
>CAZOOU010000118.1:0-4735 GCA_964581495.1 uncultured Haloferacaceae archaeon | reverse complement strand
GTGGATCTCGCCATGTCGTCGATCTACGCCAACAACCGCGATATCGTCGACGACGAGGCCAATCGCTACTTCCTCGTCCGGGACGGCCAGGAAGTGCCAATCGACGGTGACGAGAAACCAGCCGCGGGCCACCCACCGCTGCATCCCAACCACGAGGATCGCGGCACCCGCGAGATCCCAGTCGACGACGCCGTGCTTGTCGAACCAGACGACCTGCCGGCAGAGGGTGACCGGATCTGGCTCAAAGGCTACGGCTGTGTGCGCTACGACAACGGTGAGTTCACTGCGACTGGCGACGATATTTCGGCCGTTCGCGAGGAGGGCGTCGACGTCATCCACTGGGTGCCAGCCGACAGCGCGGTCGACGTTCGCATGCGAACGCCGGATGGCGACGTAACCGGGCAGGCCGAACCGGCGTTCGCCGACACCGAGGTCGACGAGAGCATCCAGTTCGAGCGGATCGGCTTCGTCCGGGTCGACGACCACAGCGATGCGTCGGTCGTCTACTTCACGCACGCCTAACGCCCACCGACCTGTGTTATTTGGCGAGTGTCGACGACAATAGCCACAGCCATCGGCAAAAACTATTTATAGTTATGTCACACAGTACCATACAGACCGATGTTTGAAGATCGAACCGAACAGACCAAACAAGGAACAGACACGAAACCAGACGGGCCGAAAAAGATGATATTTGAGTCGGATCTCTGGACAGAGCGTCCGAAATGGAAATAACGCAACCGCCTGTTTTTGCGGTGGTCGATTGTGTTTTGGGGCGTGTCTCAGCGGACGTCAGTGTCCAGTAGACACACTCAGCAGACTGGTTTCGGGTTGACACCCATCGATTCGAGCGAGTCGGTGTACTCCTTGTAGGCTGTCTCTATCGCTTCGGTTGCGGCTGACTCGGCGTCCTCTCGGTCCGCAGGAGTCTCGCAGACTGCGTCGACCAGTTCGGCCGCGCGTGTGAGTTGCCCCTCGACGTCCCCACCGAGGTCGCGGAACACACTCGCGGTCTGTGGGTCGGCATCACCGACGAAGTAGCCGGTGTACTGTTCTTTGGATTTCTTGGCGACCAGGCAGCGACCCACGAGCCCGCCGGCGCGTTCGACCGTCGACTCGGAGCCTCGAAGCGTCGACTGGATCGCTGGCAGCTGCTCGGCGTCGGCTGCTCGTGGTGGCTCGTTGAGCTTTGCGGCGACCGTGTCGTAGTGGTCGGCCTCCTCGCTGGCTACGTCGGCGAACAGCTCGGCGGCAGCCTCGTGTGATTCGTCGTCGGCCCACGTCTCGAACGTCTCGCGGGCGGCGTCCTCGGCGATGGCCGCCGCGCGAAGGACGGTGTCAGCTTCCAACTCGCCGCCGGTTTCGGCGTACAGCGCCTTCGAGGAGCCGAGTCGTGAGAGCGCGGTGCTGGTTTCGGTTTTGACGGTCTCGATGAAATCGTCGCTCATAGTCGACCCAACGCCGCCATGGTTCTTGAGTCTGGGCGGTTCGGATCGACCGTCTGTCACCGCAATCGGACAGAAAGCCAAAGCCGGTTGCGGCCCCTGTGTTCGTGTGGGCTCCGATCCAGCCGATTTTACCAGCTATTCGAGCGATCTGCTCCGGTGGTTCGTCCTGGCGACTACCTACTTTCTGTTGGCGTTGTTTCTGATCGGCATCTACGATCTCGGATTGGGGCTGTATCTGCTCATCATCACCGGCGAGTACACCGACCCGGTGGCTGTCGTCAATCTGATCGATACGGTGCTGTTGTTGTTGATCGTCCTCGAAGTCCATCGGACGCTGATCGCCTACGCCAACGACAACCCCGTCGTCCCGATTGTCGTCAGCGCGGCCCTGATTGCGGTGTCGAGACAGGTGATCAGCTTTCGGGTCGACGAGTTCGAGTCGACTGACGCTGTGTTGTCGGCCGCAGTCGGGTTGGCGGTGTTGCTCATCGCACTGGTGATCGTCCTTGTCGTGGTGCGGCGTGACTCAGTACGAGAGCAGCTGTCTCTTTCTTCCTGAGTTAGCAACTCGTTGTAGGTGTGTGTGTTATGTAATTCTGATCGAGTTGTTGCGGAACGCGATGAGAAAACCAGGCTTTGCTTTGGATGTCGTCTGTTGAATTCGCTTGCTCCACCCCGTTTCTACACCGCGTCAGTCGACCACCGGATTCGACACTGCCATGAGGGCTGGCCGACTCCTCGTCGGTATGGCCCACGACCGCATTCACGCCCGCGAGCCGACCCACGACCTCGACCGCTGGTCGACTGGGCGGATCGAAGCCATCGACCAGCAGGATGGCCACTGTGTCGTGACCGTCCAGGCCGACGGCGAGACAGTCGAGCTCGTCGTGACGCTAGCGATTCGAGACCTGTTCGTGAGTCGTCTGGATATCGCTGGCGACGAGTCGCCGGTCGGCGAGCGCGTGTGGTTTCGAACACACGGCGGCTGAGGATCGCACGGCTTGGAAGTCGAGACCCGTCCGTCGACGGCCAATCCAAACGACTGGATTTATTCGGTGTTTCCACAGTAGTAGATGTATGGAGATTATCGAGCGCGGTGCGGCGGGGCCGGCCGACGTGGCAGTCGTCGGCGGGCTCCACGGCGACGAGCCGGCCGGCGAGCGCATCGTCAGACAGCTCGCCGACGCGCTGCCGTCGACCGATGAGGCAGCCGGCGAGGGGACTGTTCGACTGATTATCGCCAACGAGCGCGCGCTTGCGGCGGGCGTCCGATACACCGACACCGACCTGAATCGGGCGTTTCCCGGCGACCCCGACAGCGACGAGTACGAACGCGCGCTGGCTCCGCGCGTCTTGGAGGCCGTCGAGGATATGGACGCCGTGTTGGCGATCCACACTTCCCACAGCGTTCCGCCGCCGTTTGCGATCTACAGCCATCTCACCGAGTCGGTCCACCGCACTGTGACCGCGATTGGCGTCGACTACGTGCTGGACGCCAGCGGCCTGCGGGGAACCACGCTCGATTCGGTTGTCCCGACGGCCGTCTCGATCGAGGTGGGCAAACAGGGCAGCCAGCAGGCAGTCACCTTCGGCTACGCGGCGACGCTCGACTTCCTGCGGGCTCACGGCGCACTGGCCGACGAGCAACCGACGTTCGGCCCCGTCACGGTCGTCGAAGGACTCGAAGAAGTGCCAAAAGGCGGCGGCGAGCCACACGTCTACTACGAGAACTTCGAGGAGATCCCACAGGGCGAGATCTTCGCCAGCGACGACGTCCACACCCACCGTGTCGACGAGCCGGGAATCGTCCCGGTGTTAGCAAGCGAAAACGGGTACGACGACATTTTCGGCCTCTACGGTCGGATCACGGGGACGCTTGAACCGCCGGCGAGCGTCGACACGACGGCGACCGAGTAATCCGCCGGCCGCGGCCCGGCTCAGAGTCCCCGCGAACCATCCAGCCCGACGAGTAGCGCGTGGGCCCGCGGTGTTGCTTCGCACATCCGCCATTTGCCCTCCTTGCGGCGTGTAATCAAGCCGGCCTCGCTCAACTGCGACAGTGCATGGCTGATTGCGCTGTCGCTGACATCCACAAAGGGCGCGATCTCACAGACACACAGCTCCTCGTCGGCAACATGCAGTACCCGCAGAATCGTGTACCGCGTTTCGTTGGCAAGCGCGGACAACACTCCCACATCGGTTTCGATGTTCTCGTCGACGGCCGCATGCAGCTCGTCGAGCTCCGCGAGCCGCGCTTGGAGCTCCTCGTTGCCACACGCCCCCTCCTCGTCGGCCAGATACCGCTGTAATCGATCAGTCGACGACATACCCGTAGTTCATCGCTCGTTCAACTAAGTATTGTGGTCCGACCCCGAATCGAACGCACCGCCCGCAACAAAATGATTTAGTATTTGTTCATCTAACGAGTGGTATGGCTGAGAGCAGACTAATCTTGCAGGCGGTGTCTCGGTGATGTCGTACACGCGCGTCAACTACGAGGACATCATGCCCGTCTCGGGGGCGATGCACCCACTGAGCGAACCGCTCGACAGCAACGAGGTCGGCGTCAGTATCGCCCGCTGTGATCCCGGCTGGCGCAACCGTCCGCACGACCACGCCGACAACGATCACGAAGAGGTCTATATTCTCATCGAGGGAGCCGCAACCGTCGTTGTCGACGACGACCACGTCGAGATGGAACGCGGCGACGCGATCCGGATTCCGCCCGAGTCGACCCGCCAGATCAGAAACGGCGAGGTCGAAAGCGCGTTTGTGATGGTTAGCGCGCCTGCCTCGCGGTGTCTCACCACCACCCAGACAAACGGCGAAGCCGCCGCGTGGGACGCTGACGGCTTTGTCGGATAACGGAACGGGCAGAAGGACAGTTTAGATTTCATCGAAACGTTTAGGTGTACAGTTCACATTTTGCTCAACTGAGTGCGAGACCAACAAACCGAAACTGACGGTTCGAGGTTCGCAATGCGGGCGACTCGATTGACGACTACCCCAACCCGACTCCCAACCCATGACTGAACTGAAACTGTACGAAGAAGCGATGTGTTGTTCCACAGGTGTCTGCGGCCCCGACCCCGACGACGAACTCGTCGAGATGAGTGCCGCCCTCGACCAGCTCGACGAGGCGTTCGACGAGGCCGACATCGAGCGGGCGAACATGCAGCACAACATCGACGAGTTCCTCAACACCCAGGCGATCTACGACCTCGTCCAGGAGGAGGGTCCCGAGATCCTCCCGATTACGACCGTCGACGGCGAGATCGTCGCCAAAG